>JAUYDO010000021.1 GCA_030691835.1 Dehalococcoidia bacterium
CGCCAACCCTAATAATCCCACTGGTACACTGATACCGAAAAAGGACGTCATGGAGCTGGCTGAGACCGGTATACCACTGGTGATTGACGAAGCATACTATGAGTTCAGCCGGGAAACGGCGTTGCCTTTGGTGTCGCAGTACCCGAATCTCATAGTCCTGCGGACATTCAGCAAATGGGCTGGGCTGGCCGGTCTGCGGGTGGGCTATGGCTTTTTCCCACCTAAAATCGCCGACTACCTTTTGAAAATCAAGCCACCGTATAACATCAATGCGGCGGCGCTGGTCGCTGTGCGCGAGTCCTTGAACGATGCTGATTATCTCTTGAGCACCGTTAAAAAAATGATAGCTGAGCGAGATAGGCTTTTTACCCTACTGAGCAAGATATCATTCTTGAAACCAGTCCCGTCCAGAGCCAATTTTATCCTCTGCGCCGTGTTGAAGGGGGAGGCGGTCATTGTCCAGCGCGAGCTTGAGGAAAAAGGAATACTGACACGCTATTATGATACGCCGCTTCTCCGTAACTATATACGCTTCAGCGTGGGCAAATCGGAACACACCGACATTCTAATCAAGGCACTCCGTGAGATTGAGGAGAGAGTAAATGTCTAGAACAGCGAAAATCGACCGGCAGACCAAGGAGACCAGTATCAGGCTGGAGCTCGAGGTGGACGGGGGTGGCAGATGGGATATAGCTACAGGAATCAGGATGTTCGACCACCTGTTGTCACAGGTAGCCCAGCACGGTGTATTTGACATAAAGCTATCGGCTTCCGGGGCGGACCAGCATCACCTGGTTGAAGACGTGGCTATCTGCCTGGGTAAAGCTTTCGGTGAAGCCCTCGGTGACAAGAAGGGCATTGTCCGCATGGGCAGCGCGCTGGTGCCCATGGACGATGTCCTGGTCATGGTTGCGGTGGACATCGGCGGACGGGGATACACCGTGCTCGATATACCGTTCAGCGACAACGACATGACGGGGTTTCCTACCGACCTCATCCGCCACTTCCTGGAGTCTTTTGCCATCGAGGCACGGCTTAACCTGCATGCCAGGGTGATGTACGGCACCAACGACCATCACAAGGCGGAGGGGCTGTTCAAGGCGCTGGGTAGAGCGCTCAGCGCCGCAACCCGGATAGACGAGCGCCTCGGCGGGCAGTTGCCCAGCACCAAAGACCTGCTGGAAAAGTAGCCCTGCTAAACATCTACCACTTCCCTTAGCTTCTCCGCGGAGATAGCTCCCTCGCGCAGAATTACTGGTTTCTCCCCGGTGACGTCAACAATGGTGGACTCCTTGCCGCCGGGACTTGGTCCACCGTCAATAATCAGGTCGAGCCTGTTGCCCAGTTGTGCGCAGACATCGTTGGCGGTCAGTGGGTTCGGCTTGCCGCTCAGATTGGCGCTTGTGCCCACCAGCGGCATGCCGATGCCATGAATCAAAGCTATAGGGACCGGGTGCGCCGGGACGCGCACCGCCACGGTATCGCTTCCGGCAGTGACAATATCCGGCACAAGGCTGGACTTGTATAAAACGAGGGTAAGACCGCCGGGCAAAAAATGGCGTGCCAGAAGCCATGCCACCGGCGGCACGTACCGGGCAACCTCGTTTAACTGTGAAACGTCCGCGAGAAGCAGGGGCAGAGCCATGTCCCGGGGACGTTTTTTGACCTGGTAGACCTTCTCTACCGCTGACTCTATGTAAGCACCAGCGCCCAGACCGTAGATGGTATCGGTCGGGAATGCCACCAGACCGCCGCGCTCGAGTACGGTGATACCCCTGTCTACCTGTTTCTGTATATCGGGAGAGAACTTGCTGTACATTGCTGGCTTCCTGCTACAGCGTAAAGTATAGCATAGCTACAGGGTAGCGACAAAGGCTTTTACAGTCACAGTCAATCAGGGTATAATAAGACATCACACTTCCAAAAGGGGGCTAAATGCAGCAACTTACCAGGAATGTTTATGCTGAGACGACTTTTCATGGAGCCAATCTCGGCTGTATTGTGACCGGGGAAGGATTGGTGCTTATAGACGCACCGCCCAATCCCACGAATGCAGTCAAATGGCAAAAAGAAGTTAATAGCAAGGGAGAAGTCAAATATTTGATTAACACCGAGGCACATGAGGACCATATTATAGGTGCTTTTTTCTTTCCTGTGCCGGTAATATCACATGAGAAGACGCGTGAGGAAATTATCGCAACAAGTACCAAAGAGCTTCTGGACATTGTCGCCGCAATTGACCCTGCCGGCTTACCTCTGGTTAAAGACTTTAAAAAGAATGTACCCACTATCACATTCTCTGAGGCACTTACCCTTTATATGGGGAAACACACTTTCCAGTTGATTTATCTCCCGGGTCATACTCCCGGGCAGACCGCCGTACTCATACCTGAGGAGAAGGTGCTGTTTACCGGCGACAATATAACTAATAAAATGCAGAACTTTTTACACAGCGCCAACCCCATTTTCTGGCTGGAGTCGCTTAAGAAGATTGAGGAGCTGGAATTCGAGCATCTTGTGCCCGGTCACGGTCCGGTGTGTGACAAAAGCGTTATCGCGGAGCAATACCGCTACATTGAGAGGTGCATAGAGACAATAAAGAAAGCCATAGATGGGGGTATGACCAGGGAAGAGGCTCTGGAAAAGGTTTCTCTACCGGAGCGTTTTCCACTGCCCGATGAGCTTAAATATTTCGGGCCAATTATGCTGAAGCAGAGCGTGGGTCGCCTCTACGATGCGCTGTCACAGAGAAGTGTGTCTCTGTGGTGACCCGGCAATATAATCTCTTGACCAAAGATAAGCACAGTGCTAATCTGATGGTATAG
>JAUYDO010000075.1 GCA_030691835.1 Dehalococcoidia bacterium
ATCAAGCCTTTCGTTATATCCAGGCCGTGGTCGAGGCAGAACCTGTAAATCTGCGGGAACCTGGTGGTCACGAGC
Organism: Dehalococcoidia bacterium; assembly: GCA_030691835.1. Lineage (GTDB taxonomy): Bacteria > Chloroflexota > Dehalococcoidia > Dehalococcoidales > UBA3254 > JAUYDO01. The sequence goes on from JAUYDO010000075.1 coordinate 76, forward strand.
TGTGGCGGCCGATGGGTGACGTCCAGGAAGACCCTGTCTGAGCCGGTCTTTCTCATCTCGAAGAGAATACTGCGCGCCACGACGTCGCGGGGCGCCAGCTCTGCATCCGGCGCGTAGTCCGGCATGAAGCGGTAGCCTTCGACGTTGCGCAGGATGCCTCCTTCGCCCCTGACCGCCTCGGTGATGAGGAAGGGCGGCACACCGGGGAGGCGCAGAGCCGTGGGATGGAACTGGAAGAACTCCATGTCCGTAATCTCGGCGCCAGCCTGGTACGCCAGGGCTACACCGTCGCCGGTGGCTATCTCCGAGTTGGTGTTGAATTTATATAGCTGTCCGGCGCCGCCGGTCGCCAGCACCAGGTATTTGCACTCGTAGTCTTCGGTCAAGCCGGTGCGGAGGTCGAGGGCTTTTAATCCATTGACCTTTCCCTTTTCAACAATGATATCCGTAGCCAGGGAGTACTCCAGCACGTGAATTTTGTAGGAGCGCACCCGTGTGCTTAGTGTCGCTTCGATGACGGCGCCTGTGGCATCGCCGCCGGAGTGCAGGACCCTGGGCACGCTGTGAGCCGCCTCCAGGGTGAGGGCGATAGCGCCGTTGAGGGTGTCGAAGGGCACACCGAGCTTGACCAGGTCGGAGATGCGGTCCGGGGCTTCATCGGTGAGTATGCGCACCGCCTCGGGGTCGTTCAAGCCGGCGCCGGCGCTGACGGTGTCCTTAAAATGAAGCTCGGGAGAATCGTTCCTGCCGATGGCAGCCGCGATTCCGCCCTGTGCATGCCTGGTGTTGGTATCGTCAATGTCGCCCTTGGTTACCACCAGCACACTGCCCTGCTCCCGTGCCAGCAGTGCGGTGTACAGCCCGGCGATGCCGCTGCCGACTATTACGTAGTCGTACTTGTTCATTAAATCTATTATAGCAGAATTGATTGTCGTTCTGAGGACTGATAAAAAAAGAGGGGCGCTTTAGCGCCCCTCTCCAACACCCCATCGCAAATAGCTATTTCACCGCCACCCTGTACTTCGCTTTGCCTTCTTCGTACAGGTCGCCGCCGTAGATATCATTGATAACGGTGACCGGGAAGTCAACCACTTCCAGCTTCCTGACCGCCTCAGCGCCGAGCTCCTCGTAGGCGATGACGTCGGACTTCTTGATGCCCTTGGCGATTAGCGCCCCGGCGCCGCCGATGGCGGCGAAGTATACCGCCTTATATCTCTTCATGGCGTCCTTGACCGCAGTGGTACGGTTGCCCTTGCCAATCATCCCCTTCAAGCCGGCTTCCATCAGGCGCGGGGAGAAGCTGTCCATGCGTCCGCTGGTGGTCGGACCCGCCGAGCCGATGACCTGTCCCGGCTTGGCTGGAGACGGACCCATGTAGTATACGGTCGCCCCCTTGATGTCAAAGGGCAGAGGCTGTCCCTTGTCCAGCGTCTCAACGAGCCTCTTGTGCGCCGCATCACGGGCGACATACATTGTGCCGGTGAGCAGGACATTGTCTCCCGCCTTGAGGTCTTTTATGATTTCATCGGTCAAAGGCAGTTTTACTTTCTTCAGCATGCTTATCCTCCGGTAACAGCTTTTATTAGGCATCCGCGCATCGTCCAAAATCCTCCTTAACAGGCTGTCTAAAAAGTGCCAAAAATATCGCCGGTGGCACAGGCGTCCCTGCCTGTGAGACGGCTTGCAGGCACGGAGGCCTGCAGTACCATTACCCTTTTTAGACAGCCTCAAGAGGGGGATTTAAGATGATATATTTTGAGTTTCGCGGGAAGCTCCTTTTATATCAATAGTTTTTAACATTGCCCGTCATTTCTTCACCGTGAAGGGCGGGACCTGGATTTTGGGCTTGGTTTCGGTGGGCGGCGGGTAGATTTCTGCGGGTTTCTCTTTCCTTCCGCCTCCCAGTGACTGGACCGCCATCTTTCTCTTCAGCAACTGGATGGCAAAAGCCGGGTCAACGCCCTTGGGACAGGCCTCGGAGCAAGCACCGGCAAGGTGGCAATGCCAGGCGCCGTGGTTGGAGTCCGCTATCTCGAGCCTCTCCTTTGCGCCGGCGTCACGGCTATCGGCACAGTAGCGATAGCACTGACCAAGCGCCTGGGGACCGAGAAATTTTGCATCGGAGGCGGAGGTGGGACACGCCGAAACGCATATGCCGCACTTGATGCAGTAAGAGAACTGCTCAAAAGCCTCCACCTCGTCGGGGAGCTGTTCGTACTCCCTGGTCGGCTTCGCCATCTCATCCTCGTCGTTGCGGATGATGAATGGTTTTATGGACTTGTGCCTGTCGAACATGGGCATGAGGTCAACCGCCAGGTCTTTGATAATGGGCGCGTTGGGCAGAGGTTTGACCGTTATTACGTTAGAATGGAACTCCTCTATCTGGGTGTGGCAGGCGAGGTGGGGGTAGTTATTGACCAGCATGCCGCAGGAGCCGCATATACCCATGCGGCAGGAGGTACGGAAAGCCAGGGTACTGTCCAGGTTCTCCTTAATATAAATCAAGCCGTCAAGGATGGTCGTACCGCGCTTGGTGGGCACGGTAAACTCCTGCATATGAAGCTGACTATCCTTTTCCGGGTCGTATCTCTGAACTCTGAATGTTACTTTCGAAGCATGTTCTGCCATTATTCCTCCTAGCGAGACGACATCAGGGCGAGCGGTACGTAGCTTGCCCAGATAAAGACAATCACGCCGCCGACGATGAAGAGCCAATTGACGGCGCGCAACGCTTTCTCCGAGGTGGTTAGCTCCAGTATTATACCCCTCAAGCCGTACAGGGCATGGTAAAGGGCGAATACCAGCAAGAGGATGTATATTACCACCCATCCGCTCTGGGTCGCTCGACCTATCGTTGACGCCCAGGAAGTCGGGTCCAGCTCACCGGTAGCCAGGACGTTGTTAAGGTGCTGTACCGCCATATGAATTCCCAGGAACACGGCTGTCCCTACGGCGCTCAGCAAAAACAGCAGACGTAAACGAGTCCTGAACATTGTTATCCTCCTCCCACAAGACGGTTAAGCAGAAATACCAGAAGCAGGATAACGATAACCGCTATGGCAAGCATGGTGTACCCGCGCTTCCGGCGCAGGGCGTCCTGGTAAGGGTAGACAGGGCGTTTGGGCTTGCCCAGAGTAATGCCGAACTCCTGTAATATCAGGCGCAGACCGTTCAGGGCATGGATGACAAAGGCGAAGGCTACCAGTATCAGCCCGACTTCAAACAGAGGCTGTTTGAGGAAGCCGGTGGTCATCTGCCACACGGACTCTCCCTGACGGCGGAAGAAGGTTGTCTCGATAAGATGGAAAATGCCAAAGAGCAAAATGCCGAGACCGGTGACTCTATGGAGTGTATAGAGGTAGCGCTCCATCTTGTAGTTGCCAGCCCAAAACCAACCGCCGGCACCGAGAAGGTTCGGGCGATGCTTTGCTTCTGCTTGCATAAACGCCTCCTTAGTACTTCCTTTCCACAGGTTGCCACATGGTGATGGTTACCGGTATATAGTCAAGGCGGGGTCCCTGGGGCGTGTAGTACGCCATGGTGTGCTTGAGCCAGTTGACGTCGTCACGAGTTGGAAAGTCACGCCGCGAGTGCGCCCCGCGGGACTCTTTGCGGGCTAGAGCGCCGGTCACAATGATTTCCGATAGGTCGAGAAGGTTACCGGCTTCCAGCGCGCTCATGAGGTCGGTATTATAGATGCGCCCGGTGTCGTTGACCCTGAGATAAGGCACCAGCTTTCTAAGCTCCTTTATCCTGTTGAGTGCCTTTTCCAGTCCGTCGCCGGTCCGGAAGACGCCGACTTCGCCGTCCATCGTCTTCTGTAGCTCTTTGCGGACGGCGAAGCTGGTCTCCTTTCCGTTGTTGCTGAAGCGCTTGAATATGCTGTTCTCTTCATCCTGCAAAGCGGAGTCCGGCGGTAAGTCCGGGTAGTTCTGCGTCTTAGCCGCGAACTCCGCCGCCTTATCACCGGTGATTTTACCCCAGACCAGGCACTCGGCGGTTGAGTTGGAGCCGAGGCGGTTAGCGCCGTGTAGCGAGCCGCAAGCCGCTTCCCCGGAACACCAGATGCCCGGCACCGGCGTTGCGCCATCCAAATCGGTATGAACACCACCCATGAAGTAGTGTGCCGCAGGGCGGATGGGGATTGGCTCCTTGATTGGGTCTATAAAGTTTAGCTTGATTGTTACTTCGCGTATCATGGGCAGGCGCTCATTGATTTTATCGGCGCCGAGGTGAGTAAGGTCGAGGTTGATAGCCATTATACCTTCAGGACCTGTGACGCCTCTGCCCTCCTCGATTTCCGTCTGCTCCGAGCGGGAGACTATATCGCGGGGAGCCAGCTCCATCTTGGCTTTAGCGTATTTTTCCATGAACCTTTCGCCCTTGACATTGCGCAGGTAAGCGCCCTCGCCCCTGGCGGCTTCCGTAATCAGGATGCCGGAGGGCACCAGACCGGTAGGATGGAACTGGACAAACTCAAGGTCTTTGATTGGCAGTCCGGCGCGATAAGCCATCGCCATGCCGTCGCCCGTCGCTGTGAGCGAGTACGTAGTGAAGCCAAACATGCGGCAGGCACCACCGGTGGCGATAACCATGGCTTTACCCTGGACTGCGAAGAACTCACCGGTAGTCAGGCTCCACACCGTTACGCCGCAGAACTGACCGTTTTTTGTAAGTATCGAGGAGACATAGCACTCATCATACCGGGTAACGTTTTCAAACTTCTGCAGTGTGTCATAAAGGGCTTGCATCTCGAAGAAGCCAGTCTTATCGGCGGCAAAGGTGGCTCTATCATAGCTGTGACCGCCAAATGGTCGCTGGTCCATTCGCCCATCTTTGCGGCGCGACCACGGGATGCCCCAGTGTTCCAGCAGCAAAAGCTCTTTTGGTATTTCCTCAACGAAGCGCCAGACCACATCCTGGTCAGCCAGAAAGTCAGCTCCCCTGACCGTGTCCCAGGCGTGGAGCTCAAGGCTGTCGCCGAGCTCCGGCTGCATTACCGCCGCGGTGCCACCTTCGGCGCAGACCGAGTGGGAACGCATGAGCTGTACCTTAGAAATGATACCGACGTCAAGCTTTTCGTTCCGGGCGGCTTCTATAGCCGCTCTAAGACCGGCAAGCCCGGAACCTACCACAATAACATCATGTTTTAGTTTCCTCATAGTACCGCTTCCTTATGTCTAGAGCTATGACAGTTCAGGTTGACCGCCACCGGCATGCTGGCGATGTGAGCGGGAAAGACTTCCACGTTTACCGCCAGCGCCGTAGTCCTGCCGCCATAGCCCATGGGACCGATTCCGAGATTATTTACCTTCTCAAGCAGTTCCCTTTCCAGCTCCGCTACCTCGGGGTCGGGGTTGTGCTCGCCCACCTTCCTCAGCAGAGACTTCTTGGCTAGCTGGAGGGTCTTTTCAGCAGTGCCGCCGATGCCCACGCCAACAATGATTGGCGGGCACGGGTTACTGCCCGCTTTATCCACTGCATCCAGCACGAGGTCTATAACGCCCTTGCGCCCTGCCGCCGGAGTGAGCATGCCGAGACGGCTCATGTTCTCGGCGCCGCCGCCCTTGGGCACGACGGTAATCTTCACCTTGTCGCCGGGCACGATATCGGTATAGATGATTGCCGGCGTGTTGTCTTTAGTATTGACTCTGGCTGAGAAAGGCTGTTTCACCATGGACTTGCGCAGGTAGCCTTCGTTGTATGCCTGCTTCACGCCCTCGTTGATTGCGGTGACCATATCACCGCCGGTGATGTGTACTTCCTGTCCCAGCTCCACGAAGACCACGGCGGCGCCGCAGTCCTGGCACAGCGGTATCTGCTCTTTGGCGGCTATATCCGCGTTCTGTAAGATTTGCTCCAGCACCTCTTTGGCAACGGGCGATTCCTCGGTTTCCCGCGCCTTCTTGAGAGCCTCCAGAACATCATCCGTCAGGTAGAAGTTGGCTTCACAGAAGAGACGGGCGACTGTCCTGGTAATCTCCCTGGCATCAATTTCTCGCATAAACCAAACTCCTTCTTGCCTGCTTATACACCTTTCGGTGGAGGCGGTATCAAGCCTGTCTTCATAAGCGTGTCGACCGTCTGTCTGGCTTCCCTTATCATCTTGTCTGCCTGCTTTGCCAGGTCTTCCCGGCTAATCTTTACCCTGGCTACGCCCTGCTCCTGGGCTTTCATGCCTACGGCGACAGCCTCTCTGACGAATACCTCCCACTCAGCCATGGAGGGTACGATGTACTCTTCGCTGAGTCCGCGGTCTTCGGCACATTTCGCCAGCTCGTAAGCGGCGGCGATGCACATCTCGTCGGTGATTGTCCTGGCTCTGACGTCAAGGGTGCCGCGGAAGATAGCGGGGAAACCTATCGAGTTGTTGACCTGGTTGGGGAAGTCGGACCTGCCGGTAGCCACGATTTTGAGTCCAGCCTCTTTGGCGTCCCAGGGCCAGATTTCCGGAAGCGGGTTGGCGCAGAAGAAGCCGATACCGTCCTTAGCCATCTTTTTTATCCACTCGCCCTTAATGGTGCCCGGCTCCGGTTTAGATAGTGAAATAACCACATCAGCACCTACCAGAGCTTCGGCGATACCTCCCTGTACTTTATCAGGATTGGTGCGCACTGCCAGGTCACACTTGTAGGGGTTTTCTTTCTGCTTTGTCTCCAGGTCCTTCCTGCCGCTGTGAAGCGTGGCTTTGCTATCAACCAGTATCATGTTCTCCGGCTTGAAGCCATCAGCGAACATAAGTCTGGCAATGGCAACGTTGGCAGCACCTACGCCGACCATGGTGACCCTTACCTTTTTCTTGTCCTTGCCCACGACCTTGAGGGCATTTACTATGCCCGCCAGCGTGACAGCGGCGGTGCCCTGCTGGTCGTCATGCCATACCGGTAGATGGCAGTCCTTGCGCAGTGTATCGAGAATGTAGAAGCACTTGGGGTTGGATATGTCCTCCAGGTTGACGCCGCCGAATGACGGCTGGAGGAGCTTTACCGTCTTGATAATTTCCTCCGGGTCTTTAGTATCAAGGCAGATAGCTACGGCATCCACACCGCCGAGATACTTAAAGAGGAGCGCTTTACCTTCCATCACCGGCATAGCCGCCTCGGGACCTATATCGCCCAAGCCCAGCACTCTGGTGCCATCCGAGACCACGGCGACGGTGTTCCATTTGCTAGTAAAATCGTAGACCTTATCCTTATCCGCCTGTATTGCCTTGCATGGCTCGGCGACGCCGGGCGTGTACCAGATAGCAAAGTCCTTGAAGTCGCGGACAACGCATCTCGGTACGGTCTGCATCTTTCCCTTGTAGTAAGGGTGCATTATCATGGCGTCCTGTGCCGGTTTCTTTGCCTTAGCCAGAAGTTCCTCTTTGGTTACTTTTTGTGCCATTGTTTCTCCTTCCGTTTTCTATACTTTCATAAGTCTGGCTATATCGCTTGGTTTCTCCATCACCGGGACCCCCGCCGCCGCAAATGCCTTAATCTTGGATTCAGCCGTTCCGGCGCCGCCCATGATTATCGCCCCGGCGTGCCCCATCCTCTTTCCCGGAGGAGCGGCGCGACCGGCGATGTAGGCGACCACCGGTTTGGGATACTTTGTGTCTTTGATATACTTTGCCGCCATTTCTTCGGCACTACCGCCTATTTCGCCGATGAGAACGACTCCCTTTGTCTCTTCGTCATTGCGGAACATATCCAGCATTTTGATGAAGTCCAGCCCGACAATGGGGTCGCCGCCCATGCCCACGCACGTGCTCTGACCCAGTCCGGCGCTGGTGACGTGCCAGGCAATCTCATAGGTCAGCGTGCCGCTCCGGGAAGCGATACCGACGACACCCGGCTTGAAGATGTGGCTGGGCAGGATGCCCACCTTTATCTTGTTGGGAGGATTGATGAGACCGGGACAGTTGGGACCGACAATAATAACACCCTTCTTGTCCGCCCTGGCGACGAACTCCATCTCGTCAACCTGGGGTATGCCTTCGGTGATAACCACGATGACTTTTATACCGGCATCGAGGGCTTCGAGCACGCTGTTCTTGGCGAAGCGAGCCGGAACGAACAGTATTGAGGTGTTAGCGCCCTGCTTCTCTACCGCCTCTTTCGCTGTGTTGTAGACCGGAACGCCCTCGACCTCCTGTCCGCCCTTGCCCGGAGTCACGCCTGCCACTACCCTGGTGCCGTACTTCAGCATGGACGCGGTATGGAAACGTCCCTCGTTTCCGGTAATGCCGTGGACTACGACTCTGGTATATTTATTCACTATAACGCTGAAATTAACCCTCC
>JAUYDO010000156.1 GCA_030691835.1 Dehalococcoidia bacterium
TCAGGGGTCTCTTTTACATATCAGCCACTTTCTGCTAAAATTGCACCTTAGTATGGAGAACTATCTGGGTATTGATGTCGGCTCCGTCAACGTCAAGCTTTGCCTGGTTGACCGGAACGGCGGAGTCGTAAAGTTTGATACCGAGAAGATAACATCTAACGCCCGTTCCGCTATCAACTCGTTACTGAGCAGGCTGGGTAGCCTTGACCATATTGTGGCGGCGGGCGTGTCCGGCTCGGGTAAGGGTGTTATCTCTAAGGAGCTTAACTGGTCGGTATACAGCAGTTCTTTGTCCATCGCCTCCGGACTTCTGCACCACTGCCCCGACGCCAGAACAATCATCCAAATCGGCGGTCAAAGCTCATTCGTTATCGGGCTTGAGGACGGGCTGAAGAAGCCGTGGAAGGTGGCTTCCAACCCCCTCTGCGCCGCCGGCACGGGCAGGTTCCTCGAGCAACAGGCGTACCGCCTGGGCATCAGCATGGACGACTTCGCGCGCCTGGCACTCCAGTGCGAGGGAAGCACGCCCCGCATCGCCGCCCGGTGCAGTGTATTCGCCAAGAGCGACCTGATTCACCTTCAGCAGAAGGGCGTCCAGGTACCTGCCATGCTCTACGCGCTCTGCGGAAGTATAGCTCGCATGGTGTCTTCGCTGCAAAAGGGCGCCTTCGCTGAGCCGGTCTACTTAGTCGGCGGAGTATCGGCTAACGGCGCTATCGCCAGGGCACTCAACGAAGTCCTCTCGGCAAGAAACGGACACCCGGTGCAGGTGATTGTGCCGGAGAACGCCCTGTACATCGAGGCTCTGGGAGCTGCCCTGCTATCCCGGGGCAAACATTCTAAAGTGAGTCTCCTGCCGGACACCGATGCAGGACAGCGCTATTTTGAGATGCCGCCGCTGGAAAAAGTCCCCGTGCCGGAGAGCAAGACGGGAATGGTGGTGAAAGAGCCGTGCCGCGGCTACCTGGGCGTAGATGTCGGTTCCACCAGCACCAAGGCGGTCGTCCTGGATGAGTCCGGCACAAAGATAATAGCCAAGAACTATTTAATGACGGCGGGCAGACCTATTGAGGCTGTGAAGCAGGTCTTCCGCAATCTGCTCCGCGACGGCGCCGCCAATGTCAGCGTCGCGGGGGTGGGGGTCACCGGCTCAGGCAGATACCTGGTGGGCAGTTTCATCGGGGCGGACCTGATTAAGAACGAAATCACGGCACAGACCAGAGCCGCTGCCGAAATTGACCCGGAAGCGGACATAATCGAGATAGGCGGTCAGGACTCCAAGCTGGTTATCAAGAGAAACGGGGTCGTGGTTGACTACCAGATGAACAAGGCGTGCGCCGCCGGCACAGGGAGCTTCATCGATGAGCTGGCGGAGATGCTCGGCGTCTCGGTGACCAGCGGCGAGTTCGCCCGGCTGGCTTTCACCGCGCCGCACACCATCGACCTGGGCACCAGGTGCGCCGCCTTCATGGGGCAATCGGTCACTTCGGCACAGCAGGAGGGCGTTCCTCTTGAGGTAATTACCGCCAGCCTCTCCAACTCCATCGCCAAGAACTACCTGTCCAAGGTGGTGGGCAACCGGAGGCTGGGCAACAAGGTCATCCTCACCGGCGCCGTATTTTATAACGAGGCTATCGTCTCCGCCTTCTACGGGCAACTGAAGGGAAAGAGGCTGACCGTATCCGAGCACCGCGAGGTCAGCGGCGCTATCGGCGCCGCCCTGCTGGCAAGAGAATCAATGAACGGGCAGAAGTCGAAGTTCAAGGGCTTCCGGCAGGTCGTCGATAACGAATGCAACCTCTCCACCTTTGTGTGCAAGAGCTGTGACAACAACTGCACCATAACCCAGATGAAAATTCCCGGCGAAAAACCGACCTTTTATGGCAGTCGCTGTGACAAATATGACGCCACCCTGTCGCAGGCGCGCCGGCAGACCTTCTTCGATGAGCGGGAAAGGCTCCTTCTGAAAGAGTATAAAGAGAGCTCGGGCACCGGACCTGTTGTCGGCATTCCGCGTACTCTTCTGGTATATGACTTCGCACCTCTGCTCATCGGCTTCCTCAATGCACTGGATGCCAGAGTCACCCTCTCAAGCAAGACCACCAAGGATATAATGGAGCAGTCCGTAGAGCTGTCATACACCGATAGCTGTTTCCCGATGAAGCTGGTACACGGGCACGTCGCCGCGCTCAAAGACAAGGTTGATTATATTCTCTATCCCTGCGCCATCAGGCTAAGCGTGAAAGAGGGCGACTCGAACCAGAAGTACTCCTGTCCGCTGGTGCAGGCGTCACCCTTCATAGCACGCGAGGTACTGGGCTTAGGCAAAAAACTACTTTCGCCGATACTGGACTTCAGCCTCGGAGATGATGAGGTTATAAAGAACCTGACCAACGTGGCGGTCGAGATGGGCTTCAGCCGCGGACAGGGCAGGAAAGCGGCTCACGCCGGAATCGCTTCCCAGCAGAGATTCGAAGCGGAGCGCTCCGAGCTCGGCGCCAGGCTTCTGGAGCAATTGCGGCAGGGTGACCGGCTCGGCGTGGTACTGCTCGCCAGGGCTTACATGTCACAGGACTCCGGCGCGAACCTGGGCATCGCCGAGAAGCTGGCACAGCTAGGCGTAGTGCCGGTACCAGTCGATTTCCTGCCTTTGAACACCGTCAACCCCGAGGAGTATTCAGACCGTCCCTACTGGTCGTGCGAGAGCAAGTTCATCGCCGCCTCAGCCATAATCGCCAGGGACCCCAAGCTGTACGGGCTGGCGCTGACCAACTTCGGCTGCGGTCCCAACTCCTTCATACTCCCGCTTCTGGAAGACATCATGGGCGGCAAGCCCATGGGTCAGCTTGAGATAGACGAGCACGCCGCCGAAGCTGGCCTCGTTACCCGCCTTGAAGCCTTTGTTGATACCATAAAGAGCTACGCCCGCACCGCAATGCCGAACGTGGTTCCCGCCGAAGAGATACGGCGGCAGAGCGCCGTGCTGACGCACGCCGGCAAGGCTATAGTGGTGCTGTACATGTCACCCTTCGTGGAAATCGTCTCGGCGGTCATTGAGTCCTACGGCGGCAAGACCATCCGACTGCCGGAGCCGGATGAGCGCAGTCTCTTCTATAGCAACCAGGTGACATCGGGTACGGAGTGTCTGCCCTACCGGGTCACGCTGGGCGACTTCCTCAAATTCTTTCACGAGAACCCCGAGCAGGCGAAGGACGCGGAAATCCTTATGGGCGCCTCCTATGGGCCCTGCCGCCTGGGCAAGTACGCCCTGGAGCAGAGCCGGGTGCTCAAGGAAGCCGGCTGGGACGTGCCCATGCGCACCACGCTGTCAAACGATGCCTACCGCGATATAAACCTCGGTCCGGATTTCCAGAAAGTCGCCTTGAGGGGCATTTTTGCGGCGGACTGCATGGACAGGCTGCTGTGGCGCACCCGCCCCTACGAGAAGGAAAAGGGGCTGGCGGACAACCTTTTCAACGAGTACCTGAAACGCATCGCTGACCGCATCCGCAAGCGAGAGGAGTACTGGGATGTCCTTGAACAGGCGACCAGCGCCTTCAGGTCGGCGATTGACTATAGCTTGCCCCGGAGACCGCTGGTAGGCATCAACGGCGAAATCTTCCTGCGCTCAAACGCCTTCAGCAACAACAACCTGGTGAGGGTGTGCGAGGACGCCGGTCTTGAGGTCGTAGTCTCCGCGGTAAGCGAGTGGATAAAGTACTCTTCCTACCGGCACCTCGAGGACACCATAAGATTCAGGCGGTTCAATAAAGTACTGTCCAGCTACCTTAAAGACCGTTTTCTCCAGCAAGAGGAGCACAGGATGACCAGACCTTTCAAGGA
>JAUYDO010000159.1 GCA_030691835.1 Dehalococcoidia bacterium
TTCAAGCCCCGCACCATGTCACGGTGCTCCGGCGACGGCGGCAAATCACCCCAGTCGCCCGGCAGATTGTCAATGACGCGCCCGAACGCATCGTAATGAGCGCCCATGCCCCGGTTTGCCGGGTTAGCGACGTACCTGGAATATATCTCGATTTTGCCTGATTCCGTTCTGAAGGGCTTACCTTCCTTCAGTTGCCGGTCGAAGCCGGTGAAGGGCTTGTCTTCATGCTCGTCGCAGTTGATGAATTTCCCCTTCTGGAACTCCTCCCATGACGGGGCATTCACGCCCCGTTTCTTGTAATAGTCCACGATTAGCTGGTAGCTATCCTCCAGATACCTTTCCCAGTCACTTTCCCAGTTCTCATCCGTGGTGTAGTACTTGAAGAGCTTCTTCGGGTCAATTCCCAGCTTCTCGGCAAGCTTGCAGTATATCCAGACCCAGGACTTCACCTCTCCCGGCGGCTCCACCACCTGGGGGCAGTAGTTGATACATTCGAAAGCGCCGTACGGGGCGTTCTTGACGATGTTCTTCTCTTCCCACATGTAGTCACGCGCCGGAAGGATGATGTCCGACTGTTTGACCGTAGGCGTCATGATGCTGTGGCAGGTGACGATGAACTCCATCCGTTCCATTGCTTTTATCTGCCCGTTCGATGAGTCGCACAGCGTGACCACGTGGTCGGAGGTGTACGGCTTGCCTCCGGCTATTCCCCAGAAAAGCAGCCTGGGATTGAATTCCTTGAGTAATTCCGGGTCCGTCCGCCACCCGGTCATCCTGATGTAATCTTCCTGGCTGATTTCGCCTTTGCGCAGCCTGTCCAGCAGAGGAATAGCGTCGGAGAAGTAGTCGCGGCGGAACAGGCGGGGTACCTGGTAGTCGCCGTCCGGTCCCCAGGAAGCGCTGAAGGGAATGGGGCGGCAGGGACCCAATGAAAACGGAGGACCGGCGCCGGGAGTGCCCCAGTAGCCCATCATCGCCTGGAGCGCGGCGAAGGAGGCAACGGTCATCTCTCCGCGGCTCTTCCGTGTGATGCTCCAGTGTGCCCAGAGCCAGGCTGGCTTGTCAGTGCCTACCATCCGGGCGAGTGTCCTTATCGTCTCCGCGGGCACAGCACAGCGCACCTCAGCCCACTCCGGGGTCTTGGGTACCCCGTCCGCCTTGCCCAGAACGTAGCTCTGCCACTTCTCAAATCCCAGCGGCTCGACGTATTTAGCCACGAACTCCCTGTCCCACAGGTTCTCGGTGAACAGGACATAAGCCATCGCCATGAACATGGCGGTGTCTGTGCCCGGTTTAATCGGTATCCACTGGTCAGCCAGGGTCTCCGCGGCGGCGCTGTAGCGGGGGTCGATGATGATGACCGGCTTACCCCGCTCCCTGGCGAGCTTGATGAACCAGGCGAACTGGTGCGCCGGACCCTGGTGCCCGACCGTTGGGTCACAGCCCCAGAGCACGATAAATTTGGCATTGGCGAGCATGTCGGCACCGGAGCTTGATGTCCAGCCGGACTGCTCCCAGCCCGGCTCACCGACCATCAGGTGAGCCATCATCCTCTGCGGCTCGTAGGAGCACCAGCCCCACGCCTCAGCCCCGGCGCCCCACAGCGAGAACAGCCGCTCGGAGTTCCTTTCCGGGCGTGACTGGGTGATGATGGAAAGCGGACCGTACTTCTGCCGGCACTCCTTCATCTTATCGGTTACGGTGGTCAGCGCTTCATCCCAGGAGATGCGGACGTACTTTCCGTCGCCGCGCTTACTGCCGGGCGCCCTTTTCAGCGGATAGAGTATGCGCTCGGGATGATAAATGTAGCGGTGAAAGGCAAGCCCCATGGTGCAGGGACGGCGCTGGAGGCGGATTTTCAGGAGGTCCTGCTCCGATACCGCTTCGTCTTCCCTGCCAATATTCGGGTTGTAGCGGTCATCCGGCTCCACGGCGACCACCCTGCCATCTTTCACATGGGCTTTGAGCACGCACTGGTGGTTGCCCCCGCAATTGCACGCGCACGTGGTGTATACGGCGCTTTCTCCTTCAGGATGAACCTTCAGGATGAATCCTTCATGTTTGGTGCTCATAAGCCTCCTTCAGGATGAACCTTCAGGATGAATCCTTGGTTCGGTGTTCTGAAACCATGACACGGACAGATTAACCATTCACAGCCTTGAGTATAGCAATATCAAGAGAGGGAGTGCAACTGACGGAATGTGGTACCTTTCTATGATGCAAAAAGCGTTATTGCTGGGTAAGAGGAGTTGGACTGTTGGTTTGCGGGAGAGCTTTTATGTACATTTGCCGGGTGTATTCCTTTAGCATTCGCCGTGAACTGAAGGCGGGCACGACGGAGCGAATCGCCTCTTTCACAACCGTGAGCCAGCCCGATGGCAGTCCATTGGCGTCCCGCTCGTAATAGAGTGGTACGACTTTCTCTTCGAGAAGCCGGTACAGCGAATCGGCGTCCTCTGTTTCGTTCTCGTCAAAGCTTTTGCCCGGGCTGGTGCCGATTGCCCAGCCATTAACACCGTTATAGGCTTCAGGCCACCAGCCGTCCAGGATGCTCAGGTGAGGCACACCGTTCACAGAGGCTTTCATCCCGCTCGTGCCGCAGGCTTCCTGCAAGCGGCGCGGATTGTTAAGCCATACGTCTACGCCCTGGACCAGGAAGTGCGATATATGCATGTCATAGTCTGCAACAAAGGCAATCCTGCCCTGGAACCCGCTGTCCCTCGCCAGCGCGTATACCTGTTGAATCAGGTACTTCGAAGCCCCGTCAGCCGGATGGCTCTTGCCGGCGAAGATTATCTGCACCGGTTTCCACGGGTTGTTGATGAGGCGCTTGAGCCGCTCGATATCCTGGAATATCATGGCGGGTCTCTTGTACTCGGCGAAACGCCGGACAAACCCGATGGTGAGCACATCGGCGTCAAGCAGTGCTCCAGCCGCCAGCACCTGATTGAGAGCCATGTTGCCCTCGGTCAGTGCGTCCCGGGCACGGTCAGCCATGGTGGTGAGCAGTTTGCGTTTCAGCGCCTGCCTGACATGCCACAGCTCTTTATCCGGTATGCTCTCCACTTTTTTCCATAGCTCGGGGTCATCGTGCCTGTCGAGCCAGTCTTTGCCGAGGTATGTCTCATACAGCTCTTGCATTTCGGGGGCAAGCCACGTGGGCACGTGAACTCCGTTGGTGATATGTGAGATAGGCACTTCCTCCTCTTTGACCTGGGGCCAGAGGACATGCCACATCCTCCGTGACACCATACCATGAAGCTTGCTGACGCCGTTGCGCTGTTCCGCCGTCTTTAACGCGAACGCCGTCATATTGAAGTGCTGGTCCCAGCCGTTCGCGCGTCCCAGTTCCATGAAGGTATCACCGTTTATCCCGGACCCGTCGAGATAGCGGTGGATGTATTTCTGTAAAAGGTGTATTGGGAAAGCATCGTGACCTGCCGGCACCGGGGTGTGAGTGGTGAAGACAGTGCTGGCACGGACCCTCGCCGACGCCTCCTCGTACGAAGCGCCCTTCTCCAGTTCCTCCCGTATGCGCTCGAGCATCATAAACGCGGTGTGCCCCTCGTTGGCGTGCCACACGGCGGGCTTGATACCCAGCGCTCGCAGGAGACGCACACCGCCGATGCCGAGCAACATCTCCTGCTGTATGCGCATACCCTGGTCAGATGTGTATAGCTGTGCCGAAAGCTGAGAGATTTCCCCCGGATTTCCCTCAATATTGGTGTCAAGCAAATAGATAGTGGTGCGTCCCACCATTATCCGCCAGGCACTCACCAGCGCGGTAAGGTTGTCCAGCGACATCTCTATCATCAGTCTGCGTCCGTCAGAGCCGAAGACCGGCTCAATGGGTGCCTCCTCCAGGTTGACCGGAAGGTAAATCTCTGTCTGGTATCCTTCCGCCGAGATGCGCTGGCAGAAGTAGCCCCTGAAGTACATCAACCCGACCCCGACCAGGGGCAGTCCTATATCGCTCGCCTCTTTGCATATGTCTCCGGCGAGGATACCTAAGCCGCCGGCGTAAATCGGCAGGGAGTTATGAATGGCAAACTCCGCAGAGAAGAGTGCCACCGGACCCGTTATCTTGCCGCGGCACTCGCTGACGCACCACGTATTATCCGTGGACAACTCGCTATCGAAGGCAGACATGGTTGCATCGTACAGAGAGAGGAAAGCCGGGTCGCTGGCGGCTTGAATAAGTCTATCCGGAGAGACCTCGCGTAGCTGTTTCACCGGATTGTGGCTGGTCTTGCGCCAGATGGCGTAATCCAGTTTGCGGAACAGCTCGCGAGCCAGAGGGTGCCACGTCCACCACAGGTTGTGGGCAAGCTCGTCGAGTCTACCGATGCGTTGCGGCAGGCTCAAGCGCTGGGCGCCGTTTATCATAGCCTGCCCCTTGTTGAGCGGGCGCGGCTAATGAATATGTATTTCAAATCCCAGCTTTTGCAGGAGGCGGTAGGCATTCGTTGTGCTCCATTCTATCTCCGGAGTCCCGGTGGCTATAGCCAGAACCTGTCTAACCGGGTACTCCTGCCCGTTTATCTCGACCCCGTACTTCGTCACCCGGTGTGGGGTGACTTCCAACATACTACTCTCCACCCTCGATTTCGAGACATAAAACCGCTTACCGTGATTGGTGAACTGGACCTCTGGAGCAGTCAGCATCTTAATCTCAACTACAACAGTTTTCACAATTATATTTACAATTTTCTCTTTTGTCAATGTATTTTTGGCTAACCCAACAACGTGAGGTTGCTTACAGGATTATGTTATGTTATGATATGCGTAGGTGAAACATGACTGAAGAAAGAGAAAAAGCGCTGGAACTTGCCATCAGCCAGATAGAAAGGCGGTTTGGCAAGGGCTCAGTGATGAAACTGGGAGAGACCACTGGTGCGATAGTGGAGGTCATTCCCAGTGGCTCACTGGCACTGGACTTAGCTTTGGGTGTGGGTGGCATACCTCGAGGCAGGGTAACCGAAATATTCGGTCCGGAGGCATCAGGCAAAACAACCCTCGCTCAGCACATTATTGCTGAAGCACAGAAGCACGGTGGCGTGGCTGCCTATATTGATGTGGAGCACGCCCTTGACCCCGCCTACGCCGCCACTTGCGGCGTCAACCGGGATGAGCTTCTGGTATCTCAACCCGACACCGGAGAGCAGGCACTGGAAATCACCGAGGCACTGGTCAGGAGCCAGGCTGTCGATGTCATCGTGATTGACAGTGTAGCCGCTCTGGTACCTCAGGCTGAGATAGAGGGAGAGATGGGCGAGGCCCATGTGGGACTCCAGGCTCGCCTGATGTCGCAAGCACTCAGGAAGTTGACCCCCGCCATCGCCAAATCAAAGACAGCAGTGATATTCCTCAACCAGCTCAGGGAAAAGGTCGGTATTGTCTTTGGCAACCCGGAGGTCACTCCCGGGGGCAGAGCACTGAAGTTCTATAGCTCGGTGAGAATCGACCTGAGACGGGTTGAGACCATCATGCAGGGGAACCGGGCGATAGGCAGTCACGTCAAAGCTAAGATAGTCAAAAACAAGGTTGCTCCTCCATTCAGAAATGCCGAGTTCGACATAATGTTCGACCACGGCATAAGTAAGGAAGGCAATATACTTGACCTTGGCACATCGCTGGGGCTAATAACCAAATCTGGCGCTTTCTTCTCCTACGGTGATACTCGCCTAGGACAGGGCAGGGAGAACGCAAAGCAATATTTAAGCCAGAATACTGAGCTCGCCAAAGAGATAGAGCAGAAGATTAGAGCCTCAGCCGATGCCAGTTACGTTCCTTCTGATACCGAATAATTGACAATTAAATTAGGACCTGGAAAGCTGTTAAAAAGTAAGGCTGATGCCCTATGCTCAGCCTTATGTCTTTTTAAAGGACAGGGCAATGCGTAAGAGTAGCAGGGGAGGTCCGGGGAAGAGGGAGCGGGCGGCGCTGGAACCCGGGGAATCCGGTGAGGCGCTGGAGAACTGCCTTGATGCCGCTATCCGATTCCTGGGCTATCGCCCGCGCAGCGAGCAGGAGGTGAGGCAGAGGCTCCTGCGTCGGGGCTTTGAAGGTGAGATGATAAACACCACCATTGCCCGGCTTAAGGAGAGGAATCTCCTTGACGACAGGTCGTTTGCCGAGTTCTGGAAGGAAGACCGCGATGCGTTCAACCCGCGAAGCAGGTGGTTAATAAAACAGGAATTAAGACAGAAGGGGGTTACCGGAGACGTAATAGAGCAGGTCATCGGGGCTCTGGATGACGAGGACAGCGCTTATCGCGCCGCGTCTGACAGGGCACGTAGCCTGTCCCGGTCTGATTATGAGACCTTTCGTCGCCGGCTGGGAGAGTACCTCAAGCGCCGTGGCTTTGGCTACACAGTAGCAAATAGAGTTGTTGAGCAGGTGTGGCGGGATACCACGCCCTCAGAGCCAACTCTTGAGCGCTCTACCCCTGATGCAGGAATGACAACAAAAGGAGGGGAATCATGCAAGAACTACTCTTGGGAAGCATAATTGGCAGCATAGTTGTCATTCTGGCTATCTTCGTTATTGGCGTTGTCTTTGGGGGTCTCCTCACCTTTCTTACCCGCAGGGTGTTGATAGGACGGCAGATGCGTATTGCGGAGAGAAGAGCCGCAAGAACGGTAGCTGAAGCCAGACTTGAAGCCAAGGGGATAGTCCAGGAGGCAAAACAGGAAGTAGATAAATCTAGAGCGTCTACCGAGAACGAAGCCCGCCAGCGGCGGGCTGAACTACAGCGCCAGGAGAACAGAACATCACAAAAATCAGACTCACTCGACCGCAAACTGGAGGCTGTAGAGAACCGGGAACGGAACTTGAACAACAAAGAGAAGGAGGTCGAATCTGTCCGCGCTGGCATCCTTGAGATAAAGGGGAAACAACTCAAACAGCTCGAGCTCATCTCCGGGATGTCTTCCGAAGATGCAAAGAAGATGTTGCTCGCGACAATGGAGGGGGAGATAAAAGAGGAGGCAGCGCGCCGGCTCCGTGTATGGGAAGCCGCCCTCAGACAGCAGGAGAACGAGAAGGCTCAGGAAATCCTGTCCCGGGCTATTCAGCGCTACGCCTCCGATGTGGTGTCCGAGAGCACGGTCTCCGTGGTGCCCATCCCAAATGACGAGATGAAAGGAAGGCTCATCGGGCGGGAGGGCCGGAACATCAGGGCGCTGGAGCAGGCGACCGGGGTTGACCTCATCATCGATGACACCCCGGAGGCGGTGACGGTCTCCAGCTTCGACCCCGTGCGCCGGGAGGTGGCGCGACAGGCGCTGAAGAAGCTTATCCTGGACGGGCGCATTCATCCGGCTCGCATCGAGGAAGTAGTAAATAAGACCAAAGAAGAGGTAGAAGCCGCCAT
>JAUYDO010000161.1 GCA_030691835.1 Dehalococcoidia bacterium
GCACTAGCACGTAATGAACTAGGTAGAAGGAGGTTACTTTATGCCCGAAGAAACGATTACTTCTGTCGAAGAAACGATTACTTCTGTCATGGAGGAAAAACGAATCTTTTATCCTCCGAAGGACCTCAGCGAAAAGGCTTACATCAAAAGCCTCGACGAATACCACACCGCGGGTGTAAACGAGGGTGGCTATCTGGTAATCAAGAGACCCTGGCCCGGACTCATGCGCCGCATCTGGGGCGATGACAGGAATAATCCCAGGGTCTTCAAGGAAAAGTACTTCATCCAGTTCCCCGGCACATATACCAGTGGTGACGGTGCCAGAATTGATGAGGACGGCTACATATGGCTGATGGGCCGCATCGATGATGTTATCAAGGTATCCGGTCACCGCATCGGCACCGCGGAGGTTGAGAGCGCCCTGGTATCGCACCACGCTGTGGCGGAGGCAGCTGTAGTCGGCATGCCGCACAGCATCAAGGGTGAAGGAATCTATGCCTACGTAACCCCTAAAGCGGGTGTCAAGGGGTCTGAGAACCTGAAGAAGGAGCTTGTGGCTCATGTGCGTAAGGTAATCGGACCTATCGCCAGCCCGGACAAGATTCAGTTTGCGGACGCCCTGCCCAAGACCAGGAGCGGCAAAATTATGAGAAGACTCCTGGTCAAGATAGCCGCCGGCGATATCAGCAATCTCGGGGATACCAGCACGCTGGCTGACCCGACTGTTGTTGATGCACTGGTGGCTGGAAGACAATAAGTTGATGGAGTAAATCGGAGGATTATCATATGTCTGCTAAAGGGCAGGATATTGTTTCGGTCATCAAACAGCAGATAGAGCAGTTCGGCACGACGGTGAGCATGGTGGATGTCGGCACCGTGGTCGAGATTGGCGACGGCATAGCCAGAATCCACGGGCTGGCGGGAGCCAAGTACAACGAGCTACTGGAGTTTCCCAACAAAATCATGGGCGTGACCCTGAACCTGGAGGAGGACAGTGTCGCCGCCATCATTCTCGGTGATTACACCTCAATTAAGGAAGGGGACGAGGTAAAGTGCACCGGCAGAATTGCGGAAGTCCCTGTGGGTGATGCCCTTATCGGCAGGGTGGTTGATGCTCTGGGCAGACCAATTGACGGCAAAGGTCCCATAAAAACTACTAAGACGCGCCCTATCGAGAGAATCGCTCCCAACGTGGTTATGCGTAAATCCGTGGACACGCCGGTGCAGACCGGCATCAAAGCCATAGACAGCCTGATTCCCATCGGTAGAGGACAGCGAGAGCTTATTATCGGCGACCGCTCCACCGGAAAGACCGCCATCGCCCTGGATACTATCGTGAACCAGAAGGGCGGCAACCTGCTGTGCATCTACGTAGCTATAGGGCAGAAGGTGTCCAAAGTCGCTCAGGTCGTGGCTACGTTGGAGAGCCAGGGAGCTATGCAGCACACTATAGTGGTCGCAGCCAACGCAGCGGACGCTGTTGCTCTTCAATATCTTTCCCCTTACTCCGGGTGCGCCATGGGAGAAGAGTTCATGGAGCAGGGCAAGGATGTCCTGATTGTGTACGATGACCTGTCCAAGCATGCCTGGTCGTACCGCCAGCTATCTCTGTTGCTGCGGCGCCCGCCGGGCAGAGAGGCGTACCCCGGAGACGTTTTCTATCTGCACAGCCGTCTGCTTGAGAGGGCGGCGAAGTACGCGCCCGAGTTTGGCGGCGGCTCGCTTACCGCCTTACCCGTAATCGAGACCCAGGCGGGTGATGTCTCCGCCTATATTCCGACGAACGTCATTTCAATTACAGACGGACAGATTTATCTTGAAAGCGACCTATTCAACGCCGGTGTTAGACCGGCGCTGAATATCGGTATATCGGTGTCCCGCGTGGGCAGCTCTGCTCAGACCAAGGCAATGAAGAAGGTAGCCGGCAGGCTGAAGCTGGACCTGACTCAGTACTATGAGCTGGCGGCTTTTGCCCAGTTCGGTACCAGTGAACTTGATAAGGCGACCAGGGCACAGCTTAACCGGGGTCAGAGAATTGTGGAAATTCTTAAACAGCCTCAATATTCACCCATGCCTCTGGAAAATCAGGTCATGATTCTTTACACGGTCATCAACGGCTTTGTTGATGAGATACCGGTGGAAAAGATTAATGCATTCCAGACTGGTTTTCTAAGATTCATGGATGCCAATCATCCCGATGTGGGAAGGACAATTGCCCAGGAAAAGGACCTGACGCCTGATACCGAGGAAGCCCTGAAGAAGGCTATTCAGGAATTTAAACAGGGATTGACCCTGTAATTATACGAGAAGTGTAGCGTTGAAATGGCTGACATACGTGTGATACGGCGCCGTATCCGGGGTGTAAAAAACACGGCGAAAATAACCAAAGCTATGGAGATGATAGCCAGCTCCAAGATGAAGAAGGCGCAGGAGCGGGGTCTCGCCGGAAGGCCTTATGCCGATAAGATAGAGCAGGTCATAGCTGACCTGGCGGCTATTCCGTACGCTGAAGGTGCGGTACATCCGCTACTTCAGACCAGGACTGTGAAAAAGATAGCCATTGTGCATATCACTCCGGACCGCGGGCTGTGTGGTGGTCTCCATGCCGCTATTAACAGGAAGACAGCCTCATTCATTTTGGAACAGCAGGTGCCGGTGACGCTGGTAAGTGTGGGGCGCCGTGGCATTGATTTCATGAGGCGCTACGGGCGGGATATTCACGCCGAGTTCACCAGGCTGGGTGACCAGCCGAGCCTGATTGACACTCTGCGCGTGTCCCGTATCATTTTTGACGATTACACCAACGGTGTGGTTGATATGGCGTACATAGCCTATGCACAGTTTATTTCCACCATGCGCCAGGTGCCGGTTCTGCACCGCATATTACCGGTGGCGCCGGCAAATATTCCCCGGATGCAAAATGTGGACTATATCTTCGAGCCGAGCGCACATGAAGTCCTGGGCAAGCTACTGCCCAGGTTCGTGGAGATGGAAGTGTATCATGCCATTCTGGAGTCCATAGCCAGCGAGCAGTCAGCCAGAATGGTAGCTATGAAGAGCGCCACCGATAGCGCTATTGAGCTTATCGATGAATTGACTCTCATGTACCACAAGGCTCGCCAGGAGTCAATCACCAG
>JAUYDO010000180.1 GCA_030691835.1 Dehalococcoidia bacterium
CAGGAGATTATTCGTCGCCCGGCTTCGCCTAAGCTCCTCGGAATGACAATATGGATTTACGGTTTCACTTTCAAAGAAGACCGTTGTACAAAGTTCTGAGATTGCCACGCCCCGATTACATCGGGGCTCGCAATGACAGGTAAGGTTATATTTTCAGACCAATAATGAGAGAAATTAAGATCTCTGGATGTAGCGCTGGTCGGGCTGAATGCGATGCGGGCTGAGGTTGAGAAGGCTGACCAGTTGACACCTTGACGTACCCGTGATAAATTTAAATTAGCCTAATTAGGTCTAAATAGTCGTATTCGAATGATTAGCAGTGGCGCAAGATACGCTATAAGAGCGATGCTCTATATCGCCCATCACGCCTATGGCACAGTTACCACGCGTGAGATAAGTGAGCGCAAAAAAATCCCCAGGGTCTTTCTAACCAAGATTATCGAGCGCCTGGTCCACGCCGGTCTGCTGACATCCCGCCGCGGCTTCCAGGGCGGCGTGGCTCTTGCCCTGCCCGCCGAAAAGATAACCCTGCGAAAAGTCATAGAATCAATTGACGGTCCCCTGGTGGACAATCCCTGTTTGATTAGACCCGAGGAGTGCGAGTGTGAGGAGGAGTGTCCGGCAAACCTCGCCTGGCTTTCGGTATATAACAAACTGATAGAGCTGATGGAAAGCCATACCATCGCCAGCATGGCTTGTATCAAGGAGCCGGTCTGTCCGGATAATCCGCTGGTGTCATCGGGCACTTCGGCGCGCCAGCGCAGAGTTAGAGGAGTCGCTTGATGCTCGAAGAGCAGAGACAGGAACTGATAAAGATTTTCGGGGAGAGAGTGGCTTTGGATAGGACGGAGCGCATGCTGTATTCCAGTGACCTCGGCGTCCTGCCCAATCTGGTAAAGCGCCAGATAAATACCATGCCCGACGCCGTAGTCCAGCCTCTCGATACCGAGGAACTCACTTCCCTAATCCGGATAGCTACAAAGTACAAGATACCCCTAGTGCCCCGGGGCTCCGGGACTGCCGGCTACGGCGGCGCTGTGCCGACAAGGGGCGGCATAGTGGTCGATTTCTACCGCATGAATAAAATCCTCAACATCGACAAAGAGAAGAAAACGGCGACCATTCAGGCTGGAGTGATATGGAATGACCTGGAGAAGGAGCTGCGCGCCAGTGGTCTTGCTCTCAGGCTTTATCCGGGCAGTGCGGTAAGCTCTACGGTGGGTGGCTGGCTGGCGGCTGGCGGCGGCGTGGGCATCGGTAGCTACGAATACGGCTACCTGAGGGATAGCATAGTCGAGGTTGAGCTGGTCACCCCGAAGGGCGTGAGAAAGCTCAACGGCGCAGAGCTTGACCTGGTGGACGGCATGTCCGGTATTACCGGCTTCATATCGCAGGTGACGGTTGTGGTGCGTGATGCCGATGTGGATGTGCCTGTCTCAGGCGCTTTCCCTGACCTGCAGTGCCTGGTGGATGCGGTAAAAGACCTGAAAGAGAAGAATGTGCCGCTCTGGGAGATAAGCTACAGAGACCCGGCGCACATCAGGCTTGTCAACGAGGCGGTGGAGAAGCAAGACGCCAGTTTCGGTCAGCATGAGGCGTCAGAGGAACCGAAGCTGTCAGGCGACAGCTTCGTGGCTTTGTTTGTCTATCCCAGGCACAGGGAAGCGGATGTACATTCGAGGCTGGTTGACATAATCAAGGAGCACCGGGGAGAGGTCCTCGAGGATGTCCTGGCGGGGCTGGAGTGGGAAGAGAGGTTTTACCCGATAAGGCTTAAAGCGCTGGGTCCTTCTTTAATCCCTTCCGAGGTTGATATTCCTGCAGAAAAACTGCCTGCGTTAATCAAAGAAATCCAAAGAAAAATGGGCCATTTCGCCTTCAACGGCACGCTGGTGCGCGGCGGAAGCCAGGCGACTGTCCTGACTTATGAACTTGATGACGAGCGGCGGCGCGGCTTCACCTTCGCCTACGCGTCAAGCTTCGTCCCCATTAAGGCATCGAAGAAGCTTGATGGTAAGCCGTACGCCGCCGGCATGTACTTGACCGACTACTCGGAGCAGTTGCTCGGTAAAGAAAAACTAAAGAGAATACACGCCTTCAAGCAGGAGATTGACCCTGATTATATACTCAATCCTGGAAAGGTTTTTCCGCCGTCACTGGAAAAGGACTCCCCGATAAAGCGTCTCAGCCTGATGACCAGGATGGCGCAGAGCCAGACCGCCTTGATAAAGGTAATGGACAGGCTCTTCGGCGGTAAGGCACCATCAGAATCAATTTATCAGAGGACGGTGCCTGGCAAACTGACATACAGCACGCTGGCTACAAGGGATAGCTTCGCCTGCGCCAACTGCGGCTTCTGCCGCACCGTGTGCACGCAGTTCAAGGCTATCGGCTGGGAGAGCTCGTCGCCCAGAGGCAAGTTCCACTTCATGAGGGAGTATCTGAAGGGTAAAGCTCTGCTGGACGAGCGAATGGCGGAGATGTTCTTTGCCTGTACCACCTGCCGGCGCTGTAACGAGGTCTGCCAGGTCAAAGCGCATATTGATGAGCACTGGACGCTCACCGCCAGACCGATGATATGGCGGGAGGGGTTCAACCCGCCGCTGGTGTCCCAGACACAGGCTCACAACATACTGGTTCATCATAATACGGGCGGCTTACCACCAGCCCAGAGGCCGGCATGGATACCGCCGGGTCTTAAACTGAGGGAGACGGGAGAAGTAGCTTTCTGGGCTGGATGCAGTACTGCCTATAACCGTGGCACCAGAAATCTGGCGGTAAACGCTGTACGGATAATGAACAAGGCAGGAATCGAGCCGGCTTATCTGGGCGTTGAGGAGTGGTGCTGCGGCGGCACGATGTATAAGATCGGCAGTCTCGATGAAGCCATGGATATTGTGAAGCACAACGTAAACGAGATAAACAAGAGAGGCATAAAGACACTTGTTACCTCGTGCTCCGGGTGCTGGCTCAATATCTGTCATTTATATCCACTTTTTGCTGAAAGGCTGGGACTGGCCTGGCAGGTAAAGGTAAAGCATGTCACGGAATTAATCGATGCCCTTATAGCAGAAGGCAAAATTAGGCTGCGGTTCCCCCTAAACCTTGAAGTCACCTACCACGATTCCTGCCACGTGGGGCGCGGCGGCAGGATATATGACCCGCCGCGGCGTATTCTTGCCGCTATACCCGGGCTGAAGCTGGTCGAGATGGCGAGTAACCGCGAGAACTCCGCGTGTTGCGGTCAACACGTCACGCGCTATCCGCGCCTCGGCGGCATGATAAACACTGAGCGCCTGAAAGAGGTCGAGCAGACGGGAGCCAGAGCACTGGTCTGTAACTGCCCGACCTGCGAAAACAACTTCCGCGCCAGCATGGCGGAGAATGGAGTCGGCGTAGAAGTGCTGGACATCACCGACCTTGTTGCGTACAGCATGGGATTGCCAACGCTGGCTGCCAGTTCTTTCCTGAGGCTCAAATACGGCACAATGAAGAAGCCGGCTAAGAAGAAAAAAGAGATATACCTGACTAAAGAAGAGCTGGCTCGTGAAGAGAGTCTGTTTAAACCTCATGAGGAGTCGTATAGAGTACTCAAGGGCAGGACTGAGGAATTGAGTGCTTTTTCGGCTAAAATCAGCCTCGGCGATGACGCTCCCAAGCCACCCTCATCCTGCTAGAAATTTGGTATAAAGGAGGCACGATGGTACCCGTTCAAGCCAACGTATCAGAGGCGGAGAGAAAAGAGATTTTAGACCGCGTTGAAGAAAGAGCGGCTTCGTACCAGTACGAGTTCCGTGGCTGTGGGCGAAGCCTGGTTCTGGCGTTGCAGGAAGAGTTCGACCTGCCCGGCGGGGTAACGGCGCTCAAGTCCGCCAGCTTTGCCGGTCAGGGTATCGCGCGCATGGGCAACGCCTGTGGGGCGCTCTTTGGCGGAGTTGTCGCCATCGGACTGGCTCACGGTCCCGAAAACCTCGAAGACCCCATCTTTCCCCAGCAGGAGACCGTGGACGAGAAAACGGGTAATCCAAAATCGCTTGAAGTCATCAGGGCGTTTTTTCAGAAGTTCGAGCAAGAGATGGGTGGTACCATGTGCCGGGATATACAGGCAAAGTTATTCGGCAAGTGCTATAACACGTTAATCCCGGCGGAGAGTAAGGAATTTGCCCAAATAAGCCGCGATAAATGTGCCCAGCGCGTCGGCAAGATTGCTCGCTATGCCGCTGAAGCCATCATTGATATGCCCATGCGCTGAAAATGTAGTAAAATGGGTTGATTATTTGTGCTTCAAGCCTAGAAATCAGTGGAGGTCAAGTTGGACGCAATCCAGATTAAAAAACAGTACCTTGAGTTCATGAGAAAGAGGGGCTGGCCTTCCCGAACATCCGGGAAACTGGTGGATTCTACCTTTCCTCATTGCTTTACTATAAGCGGCGCCGTGGACTGGTTCAATACCAAGCTGGGCACCGACCCCTTTGGCAAGGAGGCTTATGCATACTGGGTGAGGTGCTTCAGGCACTACGACATACCCGACGAGATACATCTGCCCTTTTTCTGGATGATGCTGGGCTGTTCCTGGGACATGTATTCAAGGGAAAAGGCAATTATAGACAACTTCGATTTCTACAAAAATGAGCTGGGTCTGGACCCAAACCGTCTCAAGATTACGTGCTGGAAGGGCGGAAAGGTATACGGGCTGGGCATTAATCTCGCCGCGGATGTCGAGCACTCCTGCGAGGGTCCCGAGTTCGAGAAGATGCGGAGGGAAGGTATCTTTATCCCGAGGGATACCGAAGCCATAAACGCGTGGAAGAAGTGCGGCATCAGGGACGACCAGATAATAGAGTGCGGAGAGCTTGAAACGCTTGACCCGTCCGGCTTTGACGCCATACTGCTTAACGCCAGGGAGAACTTCGCCGGCGTGCGCAGTGAACCGTACTACGAGATAAAGGGCAGGTATGTGGAGATAGGCGTCTTCCTGAGCGAGGAGTACGTAAAGAAACCGATTGCCCTGAGAGACAAGGTGCCGCAGGAGGTGCTGGAAGACGACCTCAATGGGGACAAGTTCCTTCTCCACCTGAAGCCCAAACCGGTCCCCGCCGGCTTCGGCTTCGAGAGGCTGGCTATCGCGGTGAACGACTACCCCAGCTTCTTTGAGTTAGAGCCTTACAGGACGCTGAGACAGATACTGACCGGTGGGCGTGAGCCGGAGGGCGAGAAAGCCAGGATTGTCCTGGATACTGCGGCGTATACCACGGCGATTGTCTGGCTGGTGCACGACGGCGCCAACCTGCTGGTCAAAAACACGGAGCGGCAGAGAAGAGGTGTCTATAGGAAGCAGTTGAAGACCGTCATCAGAAACCTGCGCGACCTTGGCTGTGATAATGACGACACGTACATGAGCCTCTTCGGTGCTGTAGTGAACTACTATACCCGGGACGAGGAATGCGAGACGCTACGGGGCATGGAGAAGCCGTGCCTTGAGGAAATCCTCAAGCAGAAGGAGCGGATGAAGATAGAAGAGAAGGCTCTGGAGCGAGAGTAGCGGTACAGATAACCGGCTGGCACGCGTGGACGCCCTGTGGGTTGAACAGCAACGTAGGGTGGGTGAAGCGAAGCGCAACCCACCCTACAGATGCTACGCTGAATGTGCTGGCGCCAAATTCAGGGCGAAAAATAGAGTACTATGTAACCAGTTTACCTCTTTCCTTTTAGTCGTACTGAGTGTATAATATGTTGAACTTGGCTGTTTTTACGGCTCCGAATTTTGGGATTCCGCTTATTTCTTTTCCAGCATCTTTAGTTAGACGTGGATAAGTTGACTGATTCAGAATAAAAATTCTAGAATTAGGAGATACACATGGCAGATTGGAAGTTCATCGGTAAACCGACTCTACTTGTTCTGGACTTGCAACATGACATCGTGGGGACGGGTGGGAAGGGTGAACCTATGGGGTTTCCTAAGGCTTGTCGGGAATCAGGGATTATTCCCAGGGTACAGAGCCTTCTCAAAGCCTTCAGAGATAAGAAACTGCCTGTTGTTTACGTCGTCGCCGAGTTCAATCCGACTGTGCCGGAGCCGGTCTACGGCAAGTTCTACGAATATATGCGGGCTGAAAGGCCATGCGCAACTCAGAAAGGGACGGAGATTATCACCGAGGTGGCGCCGCTCTGGAACGAGCCCGTGGTGAGAAAATGGAATATCGGTATCTTCTCTAACTCCAGGCTGGACCAGGTTCTTAAGCACTATGGCGCAGAGACCCTGATTTTCACCGGTGTTGCTACCAATCTGGTAGTACATATCGGAGCCGTGCAGGCAACCGACCTGGGCTATAATGTCATTGTGCCTGCGGACGCGGTGACCTCAAACGATAAGGAAGCCCACGAGTATACCATGAGCAAAGTACTGCCTCTGATTACACTGATTAGCACCACAGAGGAAGTGCTGGCTAAGGTCAAAAGCTACTAGGCTCCTGGAAGACAGGAACAAAACAGGAGGCTTGGATGCTAAAAGTCGACGTCTTTGCCCACGTCGCGCCGAATATTTTCATGGATGCCCTGCTCCAGAAGATGCACCTCAG
>JAUYDO010000189.1 GCA_030691835.1 Dehalococcoidia bacterium
CCGATGTTCTCCATCATCAGGCTGAATCCGGGACCGGAGGTGGAGGTCATCGATTTCACGCCCGCCCAGGAAGCGCCGAGTATCGCCGCCATAGAGGCTATCTCATCCTCCATCTGGATATAGGAGCCGCCCACCTGGGGCAGGCGTTCGCTCATCCTCTCGGCGATTTCCGTAGCCGGGGTGATGGGGTATCCCGCAAAAAAGCGACAGCCTGCGCTGAGGGCGCCCTCGGCGCAGGCTATGTCACCATTCATAAAATATTCGCCAACTAGTACACCTTTTTCAGACATGGGGAACTAATCCTTGCTCTCGTTCTTCTGGGGGATAACGTGGACGCCAAATTCGGGGCAGATTATTTCGCAGAGACCGCAGTTAAGGCACTTACTCTCGTCCTCAACCCTGGCGAGGAGATAGCCCTTGGGACCTATTTCATCGCTCATCTTCAGGGCGCCGGTGGGACAGAACTCCGTGCAGAAACCGCACCCCTTACAGCGCTCTCTATCAATCAGCACCTTGCCCGGGGCGGTAGTCTTCTGCGCCGCATCAAACGGCTTTCTCCACAACTTAGTTTTAGCCATAGCCATACTCTATGATGCTTTCAACCGGAATCTCGTTTCCGCAACGGGGTTCTCACCACGAACAAGGTCATTTTAGCATATCGGGTAAAGAGGTGACAAATAAAGCGCTGTTTAGTTTCCCGTGAGACTCAAAGCCGTAGGGTGGGTGGAGTCACGATACCGCTAGAATATTTGTATGAAAATTGTTTCCCATTTTCATTGCATCTCTCGCAGAGGTCGAGGAATAATGGAATCGTGACGTAACCCACCATAATAATATTTTTTGGTGGATTGCACTTCGTCCCGACTTCATCGGGACTCAGTTTCACCCACCCTACGGCTCTCAGGATAAATAATATGAGAGGTGAGATTGCTTCGCCCTCGGGCTGAACTCGGGCTGAAGCCCGCCCAAGGCGGGTCTCGTAATGACATATTAAAGGGGTGGCTTCCCGCTCTTGAGCGGGAAGCCACCCCTTATTCCACTACATCACCCACTTCTCTATCTCTACCAGGCAGGAGTTGGGCGCCATGCCGGGGGCGTTCTTCGACATCATCCTGGACGGCGTAAGCTGGTTGACACAGCCGCCCTTGTCCACGCTGCCCGGCTTGCCCGGCTCCAGCGGGTCATACACGCCCGATGACTCGTAAGAATGGATTGAACCCGGCTTCATCCTCTCCGTCACCTGGGCGATTCCCAGCACCGCGCCGCGGTCATTGTATATCTTTATAATATCGCCATCCGCGATGCCGCGCTTCTTCGCATCCGCCGGATGAACGCGTACCACCTGCCAGTTATACCCGTCCTTGCGGATACGATGGTGTGGAATGTCGCCCAGCCACGGCACATGGGCATCGTGCTGGGTGTGATAGGAGTGCCTGGGATGGGGCGAAATAAGCTGCAGCGGGTACTTAGCCGCCAGCTCCGAGTCGTACCCTTCCCAGCTTGGAATGTAGCGCGGTAACGGCGGTCTTTCCTCGTCATCGGGCATGTGCTTGAGCAGGCTCTGCGACACAAACTCAATCTTACCGCTGTAGGTGCCAAGCTCCTTTCCCTTCGGCGTGCCGCGTTTGGGATTGTACTTATCCGGCGTGTCGCACTCCCTGCCCTCGTAGAACCAGCGCAGACCCGGCGTGGACTTGTAGTCCTCTGGCAGCGGTACTACGAAGTAACCCTTCTTCTTGAACTCCTCGAAGGAGATGTACTTCGGCATGTCCGAGTTATCGAAGATAATCTTTATCCAGTCTTCATCGGTATTGCCCTCGGTGTACTCCTCCCTGACGCCCAGCCTCTCGGCAAGCTCGGTGAATATCTGGTAGTCGGGCTTTGATTCGTACAGCGGCTCGATGCACTTCTTCTGGTAGACAACAACCCTGTGGTTGCAGGCGCTGGTGATGTGATAGCCGTAGGAGCCGGCATTTGCCCACTCGGATATATCGGGTCTTTCGTAGTTGGTGCAGGCGGGCAGGATTACGTCAGCCATCCTGGTCTCCGGGTCCATCCACACGCTCTGGTTGACGATGAACTCCAGCTTCGGACTCTGGTACATCCTGACCCAGCGGTTGGTCTCGGTCATGGTTCCGATGAAAGAACCGCCGTAGCGGTAGAACATCCTGACCTCAGGGTAGCCGGGCATCGGGTAGACGTTTTCCAGGAACTGCTGTTCCAGTCCGGTGCCGCAGAACTTGTCATCGCCTTTCCAGCGGATAGGCGGGTTGAGTATCGCTTCCGGGACCAGCAAGCGGTATATCCTCTGTTCCACCGGGTTGCAGGCAGGCTTCCTGGCGAACTTGTT
Organism: Dehalococcoidia bacterium; assembly: GCA_030691835.1. GTDB lineage: Bacteria > Chloroflexota > Dehalococcoidia > Dehalococcoidales > UBA3254 > JAUYDO01. Next base: position 2,351 of record JAUYDO010000189.1, read on the forward strand.
CATGGGCGATTCAGAGTAGCCGGGGAAGTTGAACCAGGAGTTATGCGGCGCGCCGGTGGTAGTAGACCACATGGCGACTCCCGGCTTGCCCAGACCCTGCATCGCCTGGAGCAGTACCACCAGCCTTGCCCATTCGTGCGAGTAAGCCTGACGGCAGGCGCTGGACATTCCGGCGCGGGTGCCCGCAGCAAGAGCAACCCTCTTTGAACCCCACTCCTGTGCCAGGGCGGTTATGGTCCTGGCTGGCACATCACATATCTTCTCTGCCCATTTCGGGCTCCTGGGTTTGCCACCGTCCTTGCCCAGGATATGCTGTTGAAACTCTTCAAAGCCAATGGTCTTATTTGCAATATAGTCTTTATCGTAGGTGCCCTCTTTGAGCCAGACATAGGCTATAGCTTCCGCCAGGGCGGCGTCCGTGCCCGGTCTGGGAGCAATCCACTTGTCCGCAAACAGAACGGCGGTATAGTTGCAGTACGGGTCAATAAATACCTGCTTCTTGCCCATCTCCCTGAGCCACAGTCGCACTACCGCCGAATCCTGACCGCCGTAGTCGCCGCGGGTGGTATCCGGGTCGTTGCCCCAGTGGACTACCAGGTCGGTGTACTTCAGCGCATCCTCCATGGCATCGTAGCACTCGGTTAGACCGAGCTTCCAGTAGAAGCCGTAGGCGTGGGTAGCGCCCCAGACCCACCCCTCCCAGCTATCCGGGTTATCCCAGATATTGGTAAATCCGATGGTGGCGAAGAACCTCGCCCAGGCGCTGAAACGGTAGCCCAGAAGTCCCCACATGTGATGCGATGAGGGACGGGACATGATAGCGGCAGGACCGTAATCAGACCTGAGCCGCTTCATCTCGCCGGCGACGAGGTCCAGCGCTTCGTCCCAGCTTATCCGCTCGTAGCCGGACTTGCCCCGGTTCTCCGGATGGCGATTGCCCTTCGGGTCAAAGTCCACCCGCTTCATCGGATACTTGAGCCTGTCCTCGGCGTAGCATCTCGCTCTTTCAGTCAGGGTATACGATGAAACGTTCGCTTTTCTGTAGGGCGTGAACTTCTTGCCCTGGGCTTCAAGTGTCCATGAAGGCGCGTCCGTCTCGTTAAAAACTATTGGTCGGACACGGATAATCCTTCCATCTTTCACATGAACAAAAACCGGACCGCCATTGGTGCCGCTGGTAAAAATCTGCTCTGCCATTGTACCTCCTTAGTCCATCCTCCGCTTCCCTCCACCCAAAATTGCATTCTATTATTCACATGGCTTAATGTCAAGGCAGACTTGCCACCTCCTTGACATCCGGCACTATCTTAATCACAATCTGCTGATAGGGAGCTAAGGCAACATTGAACAGTAACCGTGTCATCGTTATCGGCGGCGGCGCCGGCGGCATGATGGCGGCGGGACGGGCGGCAGAGCTGGGCGCCGGCGTCCTGCTTCTGGAAAAGATGGACCTGCCCGGCAAGAAAATCCTTATCAGCGGCAAGACGCGCTGTAATCTGACCAATACCGCCGGGCTGGACGACTTCATCAAGGCGTACGGCACCAACGGTCGCTTTCTGTACGGCGCTTTTCACCGCTTTTTCCGCGACGACTTGCTGGCTCTGCTGAAGAGCTCCGGCGTGGAAACAAGTGCCGAGCGCGGTGGGCGCATCTTCCCCGCCTCCGGTGATGCCCGCGACGTCGTCCGCGCCTTCGAGCGATACATGCAGGACAGCGGGGTGCAGGTTGTGACCGGCGTGCCCGCAACAGGTATACATGTAGACATGGGTCGTGTGACAGGCGTACAGACACGGCAGACATTCTATCCGGCAAAGGCTGTTGTCCTGGCAACAGGCGGCGCTTCCTTCCCTGCTACCGGCTCGACGGGCGATGGCTACCGCATGGCAGAGGCGCTGGGGCACACCATCGTGAAACTGCGCCCCGCCCTGGTGCCCCTGGTGGTACACGAAATAGACCTTGCCCGTAGCATGCAGGGTGTAAGCTTGCGCAACATGCGCTTGACCTCATATCAATGTCCCGCCGATGAGATTGAACCGGAGTTGACACTGACCAGGGACTTTGGGCGGGGCATACCTGGCAGGCACCCGCCCCAGCCGGTGATAGAAAGCCGCTTCGGAGAGATGATGCTGACCCACTTCGGTATCGGCGGACCGGTGACCCTGCAGATGAGCCTGGCGATAGTGAACGCCCTGGAGCAGGGAGCGGTGAGCGTGTCCATAGACCTCAAACCGGCGCTGAGCAGGGAGAAGCTGAGCCATCGGCTCCAGCGCGACTTCGACCAGTTCAGCAAAAGGAGCTACCGCCAAATTCTCAAAGGGCTGTTGCCCGTA
>JAUYDO010000230.1 GCA_030691835.1 Dehalococcoidia bacterium
TGGATTCCAGCCTTCGCTGGAATGACAAAGTGTCTATTTTTGGAAGAATGGCAAATATAAACGCTATCTGACTGCGGGAGGAGATACCTGTTTTAATGGGTGCCAACACCCATTTTTGAGCGTAAGGACGCCGGATTTTATCCATCCTCTCTCCGCTCACCCTTGCTTCTTTGTTCCAGATTGATTTATAATAACATTGACACTGCTTTTGTTCCCACTATCTTCGTAGTGTTGGGTGTGTGATATGGCAAGTAGATTTGAGAAGTTTTCGGAACGAGCACGCAGAGTATTGACCTTAGCCCAGGAAGAGGCGCAACGTTTCAATCACGCGAACATTGGACCTGAGCACATCTTGCTCGGTCTTGTCGGTGAGCCGGAAAGCGTTGCCGCAAAGGTATTGGTCAACCTGGGCGTGAGCCTGAACAAGGTCCGCTCTGCTGTTGAGTTCATTGTCGGGCGCGGAGAGACCCCGGTCAAGGGAGAAATCGGACTTTCTCCCGGTGCCAAGCGCGTTATCGAGCTGGCTATCGATGAGGCGCGCTATATAGGACACAACTATATCGGCACCGAGCACCTGCTACTGGGTCTCCTGCGCGAAGGTGAAGGCATCGCCTCCCGCGTGCTCGATAGCCTCGGCGTCACGCTGGAGCGGGTCCGCAGTGAAATCACCCGCGTCCAGGAGCAGGGGGTTGGCAGTACACCCAAAGCCAAGGCGGCACGCACTCCCAGCCGCACTCCGGCGCTCGACCAGCTTGGTCTGGACCTGACCGCGTCGGCGCGCAATGGAAAGCTCGACCCGGTCATCGGCCGTGAGAAAGAAATCGAGCGCATCATCCAGATTCTCAGCCGCCGCACCAAGAACAACCCGGCTCTCATCGGAGAGCCAGGCGTTGGCAAGACGGCGATTGTCGAGGGACTGGCTCAGCGCATCGTTTCCGGCGATGTGCCTGAAACCCTGGAAGGCAAGCGCCTTATTACGCTTGATATAGCTTCACTCGTCGCCGGTACGAAGTATCGCGGCGAGTTCGAAGAGAGACTTAAAAAGGTCATCGAAGAGATAAAGACCGCAGGCAACTGCGTGCTCTTCATTGACGAGTTTCATACTATCGTGGGCGCCGGCGCCGCTGAAGGCGCTGTAGACGCCGCCAACATCCTAAAACCCTCCCTGGCACGTGGCGAGCTACAGTGCATCGGCGCTACCACGCTTGATGATTACCGCAAGTACATAGAGCGGGATGCGGCTCTGGAGCGACGCTTCCAGCCGGTCCTGGTCGCTGAGCCATCCGTCGATGAGGCGCTGGCAATCCTGCGCGGCATCAAGCAAAGATACGAGGAGCACCACCGCCTTACCATATCCGATAAGGCGCTGGTTTCCGCAGTTGACCTGGCTTCCAGGTATATACCGGACCGCTTCCTGCCTGACAAGGCTATCGACCTGGTTGATGAAGCGGCTTCACGGGTGCGCATCAAGCACTGGACCGTGCCTGTCGCCCTGAAGGAAGAGAAGCTGGCAGAGGGTAGCCTGCGCAAGGAGAAGGACTCCGCGCTGGCTACCCAGCAGTACGAATACGCCGCGGAACTGCGCAACCGTGAGCTTCAGATAGAAGACAAGATAAAGAAGCTTGAAGAGGCATGGCAGACTCAGCTTGCCGATAAGAAACCTGAGGTATCCGAAAAGGACATCGCCGAGGTCGTCAGCATGTGGACGGGCATACCGGTGGTGCAGATGACCACCGATGAGACCAAGCGACTGCTTAATATGGAGGAGGTCCTCCATAATCGGATTATCGGTCAGGACGAGGCTATTGTTGCCATTTCCAAGGCGGTAAGGCGCGCCAGGGCGGGCCTGAAAGACCCCAGACACCCGATAGGTAACTTTATCTTCCTCGGTCCTACCGGCGTGGGCAAGACCGAGCTTGTCCGGGCACTGGCTGAGTTCATGTTCGGGAAAGAAGACGCTCTAATCAGGCTCGATATGTCCGAGTTCATGGAGAGACATACCGTCTCCAGACTGGTCGGCGCTCCACCGGGATATGTCGGCTATGACGAGGGCGGACAGCTTACCGAAGCCGTGAGACGCAAGTCCTACTGCGTCATACTCTTTGACGAAATCGAAAAGGCGCATCCGGATGTCTTCAACATCCTTCTGCAAATCTTCGACGATGGACACCTGACGGACGCCAAGGGACGCCGTGTCGACTTCCGCAACAGCATAATCGTGATGACCAGCAACATCGGCGCGGAGCTGATACGGAAAGGCTCCAGCATGGGCTTCGTTACCAAGACCGACGAAGCCAAGGCTAGAGAAGATGCCTACGAGCGCATGAAGGAGAAACTGCTCGCCGAGCTGAAGAAGTCTTTCAGACCGGAGTTTCTGAATAGAATAGACGGTGTGGTTGTATTCCATGCCTTGACTAAAGAGCACATCCGCAAGATAGTCGACCTGATGCTGACCAGCGTGACCAAGCAACTGGCGGAAAAAGAGATAATATTAAAGATTACCGATGCAGCAAAAGACTTTATTGGTGAAAAGGGCTATGATGAAGTATTCGGCGCCCGACCGCTGAGGCGGGCGATTCAGGACAGGATTGAAGATAAGCTCTCCGAGGAGTTGCTGCGTGGTAATTTCAAGATTTTTGAAAGAGTTTATGAGATTGAGATTAAAGCATCTAAAGTTACGACAGATCAATTAGATTCCATAAAGAAAATTGGCGGTGTGTTTAGAGTAGAGCAGTCTGAGAATTCAATTTTCATTCTGTGTGATAAAGATTTGAGAAATGATGTAACAAAGGATATCCCAGTTGACGGGAGCAAGCAGGAAAGCATGAAATTACGTGCTTATGTGTCATCCGTGGTGGTTGATGTGAGTGAGGGAGAAATCATACTAAAGTCGGAAGATGACATTGTGCTTCGTCCCATGGCGGGAAGCCTGGCGAGATAATACCACAAAAGCTATGTCTGAAAAGCAAGGGATGGTAAAGAGGGCGGTGCGGAAACGTAACCGCCCTCTTGATTTAAACATATGCTCCCATACGATAAGGGTGAGAAAGGAGTCCAACCGTGGCTAAAGAGGTTATAGAGGTACCACTGACCGGCAAAATCCTCAGCGTGGATGTCAAGGTCGGTGACAAGGTAAAAGAGGATGACACCATCTGCATTCTGGAATCCATGAAGATGGAGAACCCTATCGTGGCTCCGGTGTCGGGCACCATTGTCGAGTTGGGCGTTGCGCCGGGTCAGACCGTGGACGCCGGTAAGACAATCGCCGTAATCGAATACTAATCAAGAGGGACTGAAATGGTACTGAAGTCTCTGGTGTTTTCCGTATTTGTTTATGTCCTGGCTTTCATTATTTCGCTGGCTGTCGCCGGAATCATAAAGCTTATTTTCATGGCTGTACACAGGAGCGAAGCCAAAAAGACAGAGGCGAAATAACTACCAGAAGGAAGGTTGAGCTGTGAGTATTCCAATCTGGGAAATCTTTCAAGGCATATACACGCTGTTTATTTCAGAGCCCACAATCGCTATCGGACGCATTGTCCT
>JAUYDO010000081.1 GCA_030691835.1 Dehalococcoidia bacterium
AGAATCCCCCTCTTTCCCCCTTTGCCAAAGGGGGATTAAAGTCCGAACGTGGAGCTTCTCAAGGTAAAAGCAGGAGGTTACAGTGAGCTCAGCACCTCGGTGTATGGATACCCAGGTACTCTTCAACGAGCGCCATAGCGCAGTACTGTCCGCACATACTGCACGCCTTGCCCAGGGTGGCATACCGGGCATGTACTTTCCGGTGCCCCTCCGGGTCCAAAGACAGTCTTGCCTGCTCATCCCAGTCAAGCCTTTTCCGTGCCAGGGACATCTTCAGGTCCCAGTCTTTAGCGCCCTTCACTCCCTTGGCTATGTCGGCGGCATGAGCCGCGATGCGGGAGGCGATGACGCCCTGCTTCACGTCCTCCGGGTCAGGCAGGGAAAGGTGCTCCGCCGGAGTCACATAGCACAGGAAATCTGCGCCGGCGGCGGCGGCGATAGCGCCGCCAATCGCTCCGGAGATATGGTCGTAGCCCGCCGCCACGTCGGTGACCAGCGGACCGAGCACGTAGAAGGGCGCACCCTGGCAGATAGCCTTTTGCAGGCGGACATTGGCTTCTATCTGGTTCAGGGGCACATGTCCCGGTCCTTCGACCATCGCCTGCACCCCGGCGGCTCTGGCGCGCTGTACCAGCTCACCGAGGGTCAGCAGCTCCTCGATTTGTGCCGGGTCGGTGGCATCAGCCAGACAGCCCGGACGCATGCCATCGCCGAGACTGAGCGTGACGTCATACTTCTTAGCAATGTCCAGCAGGCGGTCGTACTGCTCGTATAGTGGATTTTCACGGTTGTTGTAGATAATCCAGCCAATCAGAAAAGCGCCGCCGCGGGAGACCACGTCAGCCACCCTTCTCCTTTGCCTCAGCCTTTCGATGGCGGAGCGGGTCACACCGCAGTGCACGGTCACGAAGTCAACGCCGTCGCGGGCGTGTTCCTCGATGGCGTTGAAAAGGTCGTCGGCGGTCATCTGGACAATAGCGCCGGTCCTGGCGATTGCCTCGATGCCTGCCTGGTAAATGGGCACAGTGCCTACTGGAATTGAGCTGGCGGCTACAACGGCACGCCGTATCTCATTCATGTTGTCGCCGGTGCTCAGGTCCATGACGGCATCCGCGCCGAAGGCTACAGCCACACGGAGCTTCTCCATTTCAGTGTCGATGTTGCCGAAGTCCGAGGAAGTGCCGAGGTTGGCGTTTATCTTGGTGGATAAGCCCTGACCGATGCCGCAGGGAATAAGGTTGGCGTGGTTGACGTTCGCAGGGATGACTATAGTCCCCTGTGCCACTCCCTGCCGCACAAACTCGGCGTCAATCCCCTCACGCCGGGCTACCTCTTTCATCTGCGGAGATATTTCACCTGCTTTCGCCAGTTCCAGTTGCGTCATAGCTTTAAAACAAAAGACCAGAGGCTGGGCAGTCACCCTCAAAACCCCTGGTCTAGCTCCCTTTTTCCGCTTCCCTACGCTCGTATTACCGAGTTCAGGTTCACAGGGTTGGCTTAGAACTGCCTCTCAGCCTTCAAGCACCCCTAGCGGCTTGCTATAAACACATATAGCACAATCCGCCTGAAAATACAAATCACAAATTCAAACCTAATACAGACGCACAAATTAAAGATATATATGCCATTGCGAAGAGTCCGCCTCTGGCGGACTCAGAATGACGGGTAGGTTTGATTTTTCCGCATGCCTCTGCGCTTAATGCGTCTGTATTAGTTGAACTTGTTCATCGCCGCCTTGATGCCTTCGGTAATGAAGCACAGGATGGCTTCGCTCACCAGGGGGATGGTCTGTGACACAATCTGCTTTTCCTCAGGAGTAAAATCGCTCAACACATAATCAAATACGTCCTGCTCTGTCAGCGGGATTTTGACGGGACGACCAATGCCTATGCGCAGGCGCACGAAGTCTTGGCTCCCCAGCGCCGCAATGATGGACTGAGCGCCCTTGTGCCCTCCGTCACTGCTGCCCTGGCGGATGCGTATCTTGCCCGGCGGCAAATCAAGGTCGTCATGAATTATCAGCAGGTCTGCTAGATTCACATTGTACCTCTTGACCAGCAGGCTCACCGAGTCACCGCTGGAGTTCATGAAGGTCTGCGGTCTGGCAAGCACAACATCCCTACCGGCAACGGTGCCGGTGCCGACGCGCGCTTTGTTCCGTTTCTCATCGAACTTGACGCCGTGTTTCCGGGCGAAGTGGTTCAGGCACATGAAGCCGATGTTGTGCCTGTTCCCGGCGTATTCACGCCCGGGGTTACCGAGACCCACAATTAGATACATAGTGTAACCCTATCCCCTGTATCCCCTTCCCCTTCAAAAGGGGAAGGGGATATTATTTTTTAAAGAGGGGTCTGCACCCTTCAGGGTGAACCTTCAGGATGAACCACTCTTAGTCGCCCCGGTTTTACCTCCCCATAACACTGTCTTTACGAGGAGTCCGCCTTAGGCGGTTGGTAATCTCTGATAGTTGTTACACGGTTTAACTTAGGTGGAAAGCCGTGGTACAAATTTCTGAGATTGCCACGGGCGCTATAGGCGCCCTCGCAATGACGCTCCCTCCCGACTCCCCTGATATCACGTTTTCTGTTCCAGCAGCTTCAGTAGTTCCTCTTCTGTGAGCTGTTTTATACCCAGCTCCTGGGCACGGGCAAGCTTTGAGCCGGGCTCCTCTCCCACCACCAGGTAGTTCGTCTTCCGGGTGACATTGTCCCTGGTGATGCCCCCGAGCGCCTTTATCTTCGCCTCCGCCTCTTCTCTGGTGAAATTGCTCAATATACCCGTGATGACAAACTCCTGGTCGGCTAGAGGTAGTTTCTCCAACTTGACCGCTTCCTTCTCCATCTGTACGCCTGCCGCCTTCAGCCGCTCGATGATGCGGCGG
>JAUYDO010000209.1 GCA_030691835.1 Dehalococcoidia bacterium
TTCGTTCTAAAAAATTCAATGAAGGGTTTCTCCACCTGATTAACTTCTTCCTGAGTAAAACGGGTAGTATCAAAACCTCTCTCCCAATCATAATGAAGCAACCACTCAGGAGCCATGCCTTCTTCGTCCATCCATTTGACCAGAGCCCGGTTGGAGCGGGCGCCTGCCAGTCCGCCCATCGCCATGAAAGCGATAGCGCCATCGCGGCAAGCCCAAATCACGCGCTGGTGCGCTTCCTGCCCGATGCCGCCGCGGAAAAACAGCGGCCCGACACGGCGGGTGACGATATTGTTCAGCTCCAGGGTAGGCATCACGTTGGCCAGCGTGCTGGTCACTGTTTCCTGCGCCGAAACGTCAACGTGCTGACCTTTTCCGGTATTTTGCCGGTGGTGAAAGGCGATGAGAGCGCCGGCAACCGCCTGAGCCGATGCCAGCGCGAAAGCTAAGGGGAAGCTGATGCGCAGCGGGGCGCGGTCGGGGTCACCGGTAACGTACATAAAGCCGCCCATCGCCATAGCCACGATGTCCGTGGCTTTATAGTCGTGGTAAGGACCGGTTTGCCCGAAGGGGCTGAGGGAGACCATGATAACTCCTGGGTTTATCTCCTTCAGGTCACTATAGGCTAAACCGAGTTTTTGCAAGTAGCCCGGTGGGAAGGACTCAAGCAGGAAATCGCTGGTCTTGACCAGCTTCTTGAGAATCTCTTTGCCGTCCGGCGTCTCCAGGTTTAAGGTAATGCCTCTCTTGCCCAGGTTGCCAGCGAACCAGTGAAGGCTTCTCTCGGGATTGACCTCGTCTCCATAGAACGCTCCGCAAAGCCGACCCGGGTCTCCGCCCGGAGGTTCTATCTTTACAACGTCAACCCCGAGGTCGGCTAATATGCGTCCGCTGAGCCAGCCCCGGTGGTCGGTTAAATCGAGGGCACGGTTGCCGTGAAATATTTTGTCCAACAAGATACCAGTTTATTTATTAGCAGCAGTGATGTCAACTCGGGTTCTACCGGTATATCATCATCTTGCCCCTGCGCTCAAGGTTGACAATGAACTGTCAATTGCGTTATATTGCAGGTGATTCGTTCGGTAAATCGTAGACGACTGTGTCTCCCCATCTACGTCTAGAAGGCGGTACATGGACTGGGAGCAAGACTACAAGCACAAGTTTGTTACCCCTGAAGAAGCATTGAAGATTGTCAAAGCGGGAGACTACGTATCTTTTGCCTATGGCACCGAACCCCTGTCCCTCGGTTTAGCCCTGCTTGACAGGGGCGCAGAGGTAGGCAATGTCAGGGTTACCGTGCCCGCCCCCGGAAGAGACTTCGCCTGGTACGACCGCGGCTGGGAAGATGTGTTTCATGTCGAGGTAGCCCATGTCCTGCCTATAGTTCAGCAGATGATGTCCGAGAAGAGGTGCGATTTCATTGTCGGCGCGCTGACGTGGACGCATCAGCCCGGTGTCAGACGGGCACCCGATGTCATTCTTACCCAGCTTTCTCCGCCGGACGAACACGGGTATTGCAGTCTCGGCGCTTCGCTCTGGAACCGGAAGCAGGCTATCAAAGAAGCAAAAGTTGTCATTGCCGAGATTAACACCGGTCTTATCAGGACTTACGGCGACAATTTCATTCATTGCTCGGAGATAGACTATTTCGTTGAGCACGTGCCGACGGGCAGAGCGCCCGGCGGCACCGATATGCTGGGCAGAAAGACCGCGGGACCCGGTGAGCGGGAGAAGATGATAGCCGCCAATATCTCTTCGCTGGTGCGCGAGGGCGACTGTTTTGAGATAGGGGTGGGGGGCACCGCCGAGTGGGTAATCAGGCTCGGGGCGTTCGAGGGCAAGAACGACCTCGGTGTGCATTCCGAGAACTTACCACCGGGGATTGTCGACCTTGTCCGCAAAGGCGTTGTGACCGGAGAACGAAAGAATATCCATAAGGGCAAGGTGGTGTCTACCGCTTGCGGCGGTAGTAGCAAGGAAGACATGGATTTCATCAACATGAACCCGGTGTTCGAGCTTTATGGCTCGGAGTATGTGCTTGACCCCCGTGTCATATCCACCAATGATAATGTGCTCGCCATAAACAGCGCCCTGGCGATTGACCTGACCGGACAGATAGCCGCCGAATCGATAGGGAACCGCATGGTCAGCAGTACCGGCGGTCAACTGGCTTTTGCCATAGGAGCCAGTTTATCAAAGGGCGGCCGTAATGTCACGGCGCTGGTATCTACGGCACAGGGCGGCACGCGGTCGCGCATCGTGCCTGCACTCGACCCGGGAACGGTCGTTACTGTGCCCCGGACGCTCGCCGACTACGTGGTGACCGAGTACGGCATCGCCCATCTCAAGGGCAAGACCCAGCGCGAGCGCGCCGAGGAGCTTATCGCCATCGCGCACCCGGACTTCCGCGCTGAATTGAAAAAAGAAGCTCAGAAGCTTTTGTATCCATAAAAAGCGATATGCAAGGACAAAAAACCCTTGCGTAAAGGATGAGGCAAATTCTGAATAACAACAGTTATCAGCTATCAGCTATCAGTTTTCAGTTAAGAGACTACCTATCAAAAAGCTGACTGCTGAATGCTCATAGCTTAATGGCAGAGGGCTGTTAAAAAAAGGTTTTTGGACATTTGGATTTAGATATTGGTTAGTACCTTAAAAATAAAATCTTGCGCAAAGCTTGTCCTGAACTTGATTCAGGATGGAAAAAACTGGCTTGCGGACAGGCAGGGTTCACCCAGAAGGTTTCTCCCTGAAGGGACGCCTGTCCCACCGTCGGTACAACAGGCCTCCGTGCCTGTCGCGTCCTTTTCTTTTGGTTCCGGCTTGTCCGGGTTAGGTATTTAGGATTTAATTTTAACCGCATGCGCTATTATTTAAGGCGCTTTATATAAAATGCTGATATAAAAGGAGTAAAATACATTTATGCAGTGTCCGTTTTGTCAGAAAGAGGGTGAGCCTGTAGAAAAGATAGGGGCTAGCACGGTTGAAGTACGCTGTCCCCATTGCAAGGCTCTGGTGGCGGCTTATCAGAAGGGTATGGAGGGAATACTCAAGAACCTTGTATCCCTGGAGCGCTTCGAAAGAGGTGCCAAATGATAGAGTCCGGTGCCGCAAAGATATCGGAAGGATTCATAACTCCGGAGGCGCTTGACGACTGGAAACAACGCGTCGGCGTACAGCTCCGCGTCGGAAATGTGTTCAACCAGTACGCCTCCAGGGAAGCCATCCGGAACTATGTCCTGGGCATCGGCGATGTCAATCCGCTGTGGCTGGATGAGGACTACGCCAAAAAGACCCGGTATAAGAACGTAGTAGCGCCGCCCAACTGGCTCTACAGCGTCTTTCCAACCTGGGTGCTTCAGGGATTACCGGGAGTCCACGCCTTCCATTCCGGGAATGAATGGACTTTCCTCAAGCCGGTATTCTATGGGGACACTATAACTCCTGAGTCTACCTTTACTGGCTTCGACGTCAAACCGAGCCGGTTCGCCGGTAAGATGGTCAGGGAGTACCAGCGCGCCAGGTTCGTTAATCAGCGCGGCGAGCTTGTAGCCTACACCGACCTGTGGCTGGTGAGGGCGGAAAGAGCCGCCGCCAGGAGCACCGGTAAATACCACAAGCTTCAGCTTCCCCATCCCTGGACCGAGGAAGAGCTGAAGAAAGTAGACCAGGACGTGCTCAGCGAGCAGATACGCGGCAGTAATCCCCGCTTCTGGGAAGACGTGAATGTAGGCGATAAACTGCATCCCGTGGTCAAGGGTGTCTTCGGGCTGATGGACATGATTGCCTACACCGTGGGCGCCGCGCCGGTGCAGGTGATGGCGCACCGCGCCTCCCTCGAGCTTTACAACAGGCACCCCGCCTGGGCGCTCCGCGACCCGAACACCTACGCCTGGGAGCCGGTCTACGCGGTACACTTCAACAAGGCGGTCGCCAATGCCGCCGGCGTGCCCTATCCTTATAGCGCCGGGGCGCAGAACCAGAGCTGGGCAATTAATCTCATCACCAACTGGATGGGCGATGATGGCTGGCTGAAGAAGAACTACGCGGAATACCGCTACTTCGTATATCTGTCTGATGCGTTGTACCTTACTGGTGAGGTTGTACGGAAGTATATTGACAGTGACGGCGAGTACTGCGTAGATATTAAGACCAGGGGGGTGAACCAGCGCGGGGAAGATGCTATACCTGGCTTCTCCACGGTGGCACTGCCGTCACGTGACAACAACGTGTGTCCAGTTGATAAGCGCCTGCCAAAACGGCAGGCACGCAGGAGGTAACTGTGCAGGACGATTATTTTAAGATTGATGTGGAAGCCCACGTCTGGCCCGACACCAGCGACATCAAGTACTTCCCCGGCTTCCAGTGGGAGCACCCGTCCTTTCAGGGGGTGGTGCGGATACTGGGCATAGCTAAGGAGTGGGAGCAAAAGGGGAAGTCCGGTCATGTCGAGTTTCCGCCAGTGAACGACCCTGAGGTCCTGTTGAAACGCATGGACAAATACGGCATCGACATGGCCGTCCTGGTGCCGGAGTCCGGCTGGGGCAAGACCCACATCCGCCCTATAACAACCAATGGCTATATCATGCAGGCGTGCGAGAAGTACCCGGAGCGGTTCATCTTCTGTGCTAACGTCGGTCCTGTCACCGCTCGTGGAATTGAGCACTCCATGTGGGAAATGGAGTACCTGGTCAAGGAGCGCAACTGCAAGCTGATAAAGATGTACCATCCGGAGGACACCTACATTAATGACCGGCAGTTGTGGCCCTTTTACAAGAAGGCGTCTGAGCTTGGAGTGCCCCTGTGTATTCATTTGGGCTGGTGCTGGGTGCCGCCCAATCTATCCAAGTACTGCCTCACCGAACTGCTTGAGGATGTGGTCACCGCCTTCCCGGAGCTGAAGGTAATCGCCTATCACGCCGGCTGGCCCCGTTATCATGAGCTTAACATGATGGCTGCCTCCCACCCGAATCTGTACATCAGCCTGAGCGTCCTGCTCCCCTGGTGCGTCACCGCGCCGAGGCGCATGGCTGAGATTATCGGCGAAGCGGTCCAGTTCGCCACCGCCGATAAGGTAATGTTCGGCACCGACTACTGTAACTCGGAGGTCCAGATAAAGTACGCTGTCGAGGGGTTCCGCAATTTCCAGATTCCCACAGACCTGCAGGAAGGCTACGGCTTTACGCCGTTGACCGATGAAGACAAGAGCAAAATCTTCGGACTTAACCTGGCAAAGCTACTGGGCATCGAGCCAAAGAGACGCGTGCCGACAGCCTGACAGGCGGAAAATAAGGAGGGACAACAATGGGTTACGAGAGTCTTTTCCAGCCGATTAAAATTGGTCGCGTAGAAATCAAAAACCGCATCGGCATGGCGCCCATGAACATCAACTTCACCCGGGAAGGCTATATCAGCGAGCAACACATGGCTTATTTCGCTGCCAGAGCGAAGGGCGGCACCGGGCTGATAATGACCGAGGCTATCAGGACAAGCATCGAGGGTACTAACCGCACCTTCTACGATAACCCGCACATGTGGCATCCCTCACACCAGAAGAATCTGAGCGAGCTTGCCGAGACGGTGCACTACTTCGGAGCTAAAATAATCGCTCAAATGAACATCGGTCCGGGACCGCAGGGTTCGTCAAAGAAGATGGGTCTACAGCCCATAGCCGCCTCGCCGGTGGCATTTCAAGTGCCCAAAGAGAATGTGCCCAAAGCCATGCTACCCATGATTGAGAAAGGCGAAGTGTATCTCAGCCTCAAGGGCGAGATGCCGCGCGAGATGACCAAAGATGAGATACACAAGGAAACGGAGAATTTTGCCAAGGCAGCCAGGATGGGGCTGGTAGCCGGCGTTGACGGCATCGAGATGCATGCCGCGCACGGCTATCTCCTGCACAGTTTCATGTCTCCACTCTTCAACAAGCGGACGGACGAGTACGGCGGCGACCTGGAGAACCGCATGAGATTCCTTATCGAGGTGGTGCGCGCTACCAGGCAGTTGATTGGCAGTAAACCGGTGCTGGGTGTAAGAGCCAGCTCGGATGAGCATATGCCTGGCGGGATAACCCTCGATGAGATGAAGATGGTGTTAAAAAGGCTGGAGCAGGAAGGTTTGGACTTCTTCCATCTGTCCGGCGGCTCTTATGAGGCGATGAAATACCTTTTCCCTGACGAAGACGGCACCATGCTGAACGATGGCAAAGAGCTTAAGAAAGTGGTCAAAATGCCCATCATGGCTTCCAGCGTACATGACCCCGACCTGGCGGCGAAGGCGGTCGCCGAGGGCATGTGCGATATGATAGTGCACGGGCGTCCTCTCATCGCCGACGCGGAGTGGGCGAACAAGGTCAAGGAGGGTAGGGTGAGCGAGATTGTGAAGTGCAAACGCGACCTCATCTGCCTGATGCGGCTTTTCCAGGGTCTACCGGGCAGGTGCAGTGTGAATCCGGACTTCGGGCGGGAGAGGTATATGCCCGAGTACCGGCGCGGTCCGACAAAGATGAGCTACTGGCGCACTTCGCTATAAAATTTCTATTAATTGAAAGGAGCGAAATGTACGAAAATCTTTTCAAACCCATCAAGCTGGGCAGACTTGAAATCAAGAACCGTATCGGACTGGCGCCCATGAACATGAACTTCACCCGGGAAGGCTATATCAGCGAGCAACACATGGCTTATTTCGCTGCCAGGGCGAAGGGTGGCGCCGGGCTGATAATGACCGAAGCCATACGTACCAGTATAGAAGGCACCAACCGCACCTACTACGACAACCCGCATATGTGGCATCCCTCGCACCAGAAGAACTTGAGCGAGCTTGCCGAGACGGTGCACTACTTCGGCGCCAGGATAATTGCCCAGATGAACATAGGTCCCGGGCCGCAGGGTTCGTCCAAGAAGATGGGTTTACAGCCCATCGCCGCTTCGCCGGTAGCTTATGAAGTCCCGAAAGAGAACGTGCCGAAGGCTTTCTTATCCATACTCGAGCGCGGCGAGGTATACATGAGCTTCAAGGGCGAAGTGCCGCGCGAGATGACCAAAGAAGAGATACACAAAGAGACCGAGCAGTATGCAAAATCAGCAAAGATGGCTATGGTCACCGGCATTGACGGCATCGAGATTCACGCCTGTCACGGCTATCTCCTGCACAGTTTCCTCTCGCCGCGCTTCAACAAGCGGACGGACGAGTACGGCGGCTCGCTCGAAAACCGGATGAGGTTCCTCATGGAGGTGGTCCAGGCGACCAGGCAGACGCTTGGCGCCAAAGCGGTAATCGGGGTAAGGACAAGCTCCGACGAGCATATGCCCAACGGGCTTACCTCGGACGAGGTAAAGATAATAGTCCAGAAGCTTGAGCAGGCGGGCATGGATTTCTATCATCTCTCCGGCGGCTCCTATGAGGCGATGCATTATTTCTTCCCGGACGAGGATGGCACAGAGCTGGCCGACGCCAGGAAGTTTAAGTCGGCGGTAAGGATGCCCATCATGGTCTCCAGCATCCATGACCCGGCGATGGCTGATACAGCGATAGCCGATGGTTCATGCGATATGCTGTTGTCCGGCAGACCGATGGTCGCCGACCCGGAATGGCCCAACAAGGTCAAAGAGGGCAGGGTGAACGAGATTGTGAAATGCAAACGCGACCTCATCTGCCTGATGCGGCTTTTCCAGGGTCTGCCGTCGCGGTGCTC
>JAUYDO010000274.1 GCA_030691835.1 Dehalococcoidia bacterium
AATATCATCGTCAACCACGATGATATACCTCCCGCAGAAGGCGATAACCCTGCAACCGGAGGCGGCGAGCAGAGTCTGTCTGGCATGACCGTGGTACAACTGCTCAATGGATACTACGACGATGTAGAAGTTATCGTATCTCCAGATTCCCTTTATCCCCGGGATTCCAGCCGCTTCCATCTGGTGCCACGCCAGGGCGGTACGGACAAGGGTGAGGGCGTCAACTTTTGGCGGTACTCCGGAGATGTCTTTACCCGGCGGCTCGCCCAGAATAATAGGGTTGTTCCGGTGCAGAATGGTTTTGACTCTTATTACGGGTTCCGGTCTCACCTTGCTGGCGTAATACCGTGTCCACTCACCAAACGGACCCTCCGGCTTCGTTTCATTGGGTACAGACTCCCCTTCGATGACTATCTCCGAGTTCGCTGGTATGGGCAGTCCGGTGTAGGGACCCTTAATAACATCTACCGGCTCTCCCATCATCCCGCCGATGAAGTCGTACTCCGAATATCCGGAGGGAAACAGAGTCGCGCCTGCCAGAAGGAACAGGGGGTCGTGACCCAGCGAAATAGCCACCTTGCATGGCTCGCCACGGGCAAAATATTTATCCCTGTGGATGCGTCCGTGTTTCCCGGGAGATATGTAAAAGCCCAGGGTATTTTCATCGTGTACCATCAAGCGGTATGTGCCGAGATTAATCCAGCCTTCTTCGGGGTCACGGGTAATGGTAAAACTGCCGGTACCGATATATCTGCCGCCGTCAAGCTCGTGCCACTTGGGCGCTGGAAACTTGAGCACGTTAACATCCTTGCCAGTGTGTACGTTTTCCAGGATAGGACCGTCTGTTACAGTGCGGGGCGGGATTCGTTTCAAGTTAACCAGGCGCCCTTTAAGCTCCTTGATACACTCCATCGGCTTCAAGCCGGTGGGCAAGTTAAGGGTTAAAGCCGACCTGACCAGAGACACGTAAGAGTTTACCAGAACACGGAATCCCGCGGGGTAACCTTTTATCTCGTCAAAGAGGATGGCGGGTGTGTGAGCTTCCTCTTCGCTCAGTAAGGTAATGGCGCCTATCTCCATGTCCCAGTCCGCGCCTTTGATTACCTTCAGTTCCCCTAAAGCCTTTACCTCGTCTATAAATGCTCTCAGGTCTCTCATTTATTGCTCCTTTTTTGTAAGACGAACCAGGATGTAAACCAGGATTTCCAATATCAACTCGTAGTGAGCTGACTCTCGTCCCTCTTTAGTCTTAATACCGATGATAACCCAGCGCATCCGATTGTCAAGCCTGTTCAGAACCCTACAGACAACACATAGCACCCCGGGAGTTCAGCTCCGGCACCCCAAAACACCTGTTTAGCAACCCCGAAGTAGCTCTCCACCCGAAAAAAGACGATACTTCCCCTATCTTTTTCATCCGGCTACCTGTGTGCCCTCAGTGTGCTAGCCAGGAGCCAGGCGTAACCGGCTTATCCGCTCCAGGATGGCAGCAAACAGCTCTCTGGTCCGCCTGAGGCGGACTACCTCAGCCAATTTGGAAGACAATCTGCCGAGCAGGGCGCACAATCCGGCCCCCCATCTTGATCAGCTTCACCTGAAGGCTGCGCAATGACCAGTCTTTGATTGCCCCTTCGACAGGCTCAGGGCAGGCTTTGAGCAAGCCCAGCCTGCGTAGAAAGTTCCCGAGGTTGTAGGCCAGGACGAATAGCTGAAGTCCGACATATTCACCATGGAGCGGATACGGGAAGGTTTAGAATACCTGATGGAAGAAAAGACCCGGAATGAGCGGGAAGATGACACCGAAATTGAGGATATAAAGACACAGATAGCACAGCTAGACATTGAGCTACAGAGATTCTATGACGCAATAGCTAATGGTGTCATGGCGGATGCTGCATCTAATCCCATAAACGATAGGCGGAATAGAAAGCAGTCCCTTGTTAAGAGGCTGACAGAAATAGAGTTAGAGAAACAACGGGAACTGAAGATACCGACGGTCACTGAGGCTATGGTAAACGAGGTACTTGGCAAAGTACACGACCTATTGAATGTCACGGAGCCATAGGAATTGAAGACCGCTTTAGCTCACTTCATTGACCGGATAACAATCTCCGGTAGTGCAATGGAAATCAGCTATTTCTTTGCACCAGCTACAAAACACAATGTGCCAGTTAATGGCGACCCCGGCGGGATTCGAACCCGCGATCTCCACCGTGACAGGGTGGCATGTTAGACCGCTACACCACGGGGCCCAACTAGAGTCTATCAGAGCATATATGTGGTGTCAAGGCGAACCAACCCTGTACGAAAGTGTTACAAAACCGACACTAAAGTGGCACACACCAAAGTCGGATACGCCGGCCGGTTTGCTCCGGTACGCCGGCCGATTTACCCCGGAACATACAGCTGACGAGATGCGTGGAAGAGTCGTGTATTTAAGAGATGTCTCTTACGGTCTTGGTCCAGGGGCAGTCTTATCTCCGGTGCAATAGCCAGCTCTGTTGGCGTCCCTCTAGCTTTAGGACTGGCTGGAACGATGTCCATAGTAGCTCTTTTGGGAATATTTATGGCTTTCCCACAGATGCGACATCCAGGCTGAAGGTTTTCGCCCCTACTCCAGAAATTGTTCCAGTATTGTTTCGTTGAACTGCGGGCTGTTTTAATATATAAAAAACATTTCCCATTCTACAAAAGTACAATCTTTACCGCATTATTAACAATCTGAACATGGAAAAACATATACACAAATCATTGTAAATGTGTTAATATCCGATAGAACAGCGGAGGGAAGGTGAAAGCTATGAACGATTTCGATGTAATAGTGATAGGGGGAGGTCCAGCCGGTTGCTATGCTGCTCTAACTGCCGCGAAAAAAGGATTGAGGGTCGCCGTTTTCGAAGAGCATGGAGCAATAGGATGGCCAAGGCATGACCCAGGATGGCTAATGGACTGCGACTTTGCGAATTCCATAATAAGTGCCGTAGGGAAGGCGGTCCCGTGGAGTAGAGTAAAAGAATACAGAGTGTGCCATTCCGAGTCCGGCGACCTTATAGAAAAAAGCACCCTGGGAGGCTATCTTATCAGGAGAGACTTGCTGGAAAAAGAGATAGCGGCACAGGCTGTAAGGGCCGGGGCTGAGCTCCATATTAAAACCAGAGTTGAAAGGCTAGTTAGAAAAGAGGGTAGAGTAGTAGGGGTTGAGACCAATTCCAATGTTATTCCAAGAGCTGAGGGACAGATTTTTATTTGTGCAGACGGAATCAGGTCTGCTGGTAACGGGTTTGCAGTGGCAGAGGGATTATGTGACCCAGGAGAAGTAAGACCGGGATTAAGTTATTTGCTTGCTGATGCTGACGTCTCCGCCGGAATAATCGAACATTTTTTGTCTTCTGAGCCTCTTTTAAACTACAGATGCTTCTTCACTCATCGACAAGATGCATGTTTCCTCGGTATTCCCTCTTACGCTGCATTTAATGAACTGAAAAAAAGGGAAGATAACGTTGTCTCTCGCAAAGTTAAGAACGCATACCCTTTGGAGGTCTGTGGATATACCAGAGTGTCTTCAGCAAAATACGGAAAGTATTTTAGGAATATGTTCATGCATAACCTCATATTCGTAGGAGATGCATCAGGTGGTTCGGGGAATATTCACGGTATGATACAGGGACATTTTGCAGGGATAGTTGCTGCATCTGCAATAAAAGAGAACGACGTGAGTGAAGAAAGATTATCTGAGTACCAGAACTTAGTACTGAGTACATTGGGGAAAGCTCCGTTTTTCTGGTTTTCTGCAAGAGAAGATTTTGGCTCTTTTAATAACTGGTTTCACGAATTTGAAGAAGCGACAAAAGGAATCAAGGCTATAGAACTTGACTATTCTAAGTGATACCACCCTGCAAAAGCCAAAATGGGGGAGCGGAAAAGTCATTCTACGATAGCCGGTCCGGGATTCCCCAAATTCTTCAAGGTATTCGCTCAGGCTGAGGGCGAGGAAGAGATAGTCTGGGCGACGGTAAGCTTTGACACCCTCGCTTATGCCCGTAAAATCCTTCGGGTTAAAGAGGCGGGTAACTGGAAACTTATCGCTGAAGAATACC
>JAUYDO010000134.1 GCA_030691835.1 Dehalococcoidia bacterium
GCTTGACCCCGGTGGTAACACCGGGGCTAGACAGATGGTCACTATCCCGATATAATCGGGACACAGAACTCGGCTTACAGGTTTACTTGACCAGCTCCTTTTTATTAAGCCTCAAATTCCAACCACCAATCCCGTATTTAATACGGGACCAAACAATATCCAATTCCAAGCACTAATAATAAACGAATACCTGGAGCTTAGCGCGAAACTCTGATTATTACATTCAAATCCCCCTGTTTTCCCCCTTTTCTAAAGGGGGAGCAAGGGGGATTATATTCGTTTTACGGAAGCCTATACCTTTTCTGTACTTAGTCACGGCTTTGACTGTATAATCAAACTGATGACCTGTTAAGGAGAACCCCGATGAATAAGAAGATTAAGATTGCGGTAATCGCCGTCGTGGCTGTACTGCTTCTCGCTATGTCCTTCACCGCCGGCTGCCTGGTATCCGTGCAGACAACATCGAACAACGTTTATGGACCGGAGCTTATCGAGCAGGCGTGGAGCTACCTGTTCCGTGACTACGTGGACAAGAGCAAACTGGATGCCAAGAAGCTCAGCCAGGCGGCTATAAAGAGCATTGTCGAGACGCTGGATGACCCGTACACCTCCTACCTCGACCCCGAGACGCACCGCCTCAGCCAGAGCATGTTCGAAGGCAAGTTCGATGGCATCGGCGCTCAGGTCGGAATCAGGGACAAACAGCCCATGATTATCGCCCCTATAGAGGACTCACCCGCCGCAAAGGCTGGTATCAAAGCCGGAGACATAATACTGGAGATTGACGGCAAGCCGACCACCGCTATGAGCCTGACACAGGTGGTGACCCTTATACGCGGGACCAGGGGCACCCCCGTAACCCTGCTGCTCCAGCACCAGGGTGAGACGACTCCCGTCCGCATTACCGTCATCAGGGCTGAAATCAAATCAGCCAGCGTGCGCATGGAGATGAGGGAGGATATCGCTATCATCCGCATCAGCGAATTCTCAGAGCGTACCGACCAGGAGCTGAAACCGCTTATTGAGGATATAAACAGGAAAGCAAAGGGCATAGTGCTCGACCTGCGCAGTAACCCCGGCGGCATACTGCAGACAGTGGTACAGGTCACCAGCCACTTCATTAAAGAAGGAGTGGTAGTCACCGTGGTGGACAGCGAGGGCAGAAACACACCTTCCTCGGTTGTAGCCGACAGTGTAGTCACCGACCTGCCGATGATTGTGCTGGTGGACAACTTCAGCGCCAGCGGCAGTGAGGTGCTGGCGGGTGCTTTGCGCGACCACGGTCGTGCCAGGCTCGCCGGTACCAGGACGTTCGGCAAGGGCAGTGTCAATATAGTGCGGCAGCTCAAAGACGGCTCCGGGCTGGTCATAACCATCGCCCGGTGGCTCACCCCCAACGGCACGCTTATCGAGGGCAAAGGTATAATGCCGGACTACGAGCTTACGCTCACCGGCGAAGACGGCATACTGTGGGCGCTGGACTTCCTGAAGAAGGGGCGATAGTGGAGCGGGAGAGGTTTGAGCGCCTGGTAGTCAGAGCCGTGGCGGAGTTGCCAGAGGAGTTCCGCACCCGGCTGGAGAATATAGACGTGGTGGTGGAAGACTCGCCCGCCGGGAGCCAGCTACGCCGGGGCAGGACACCGCCGGGTGAGATTTTGCTCGGTCTCTACGAGGGAGTACCGCTTACCGAGCGCAGTATCAACTACGGGCTGGTCATGCCGGACAAGATAACCATATTCCAGAAGCCGATAGAGGCAGTGTGCCGCAGTGACGATGAGATAGCCGAGGAGATAGGGAGGGTGGTGCGCCACGAGATAGCGCACCACTTCGGCATCGGTGACGAGCGGCTGGAAGAGCTGGAGGGCGGGCAGTAGGTAATAGCCAGAGCTAGCCCGCACTGGAAGCATTCCGAACTGGTGTTTGAAAGGAAGGAGCTTATTCCGGCTCTCCAGCAAGACCGATGAAGAGACCGACTACAAGGGCTTTCTTGCCGAAGTCAACGCCATACTGCCTCTGCCCGGGGAACTGAACCCCACCACCGTCTCGAATATGTCGTCCGCGGAGATTGAGGACAGGGTGCTGGCGCTGGCTGAGTCCGTCTATGAGCAGAGGGAGAAGGAGTTCGGCGCGGAGAACATGCGCATGCTGGAGCGCGTGGTCATGCTGCGCATTATAGATAACCTGTGGGTGGAGCACCTGACCGCCATGGAGGACATGCGCCAGCAGGCGGGCTGGCAGACGATGCGCCAGGTGCGCGCCGTCGATGCCTACAAGACCCAGGGCTACGCCCAGTTCCAGGTCCTGCTCTCCACCGTCCAGCACGACGTGGCGCGCACTATATTCCACGTCAAGATTGAGCGGAAGGAAGAGCCGGTGTCCACGCCGGTATCAAAGGCGGCGGGAGCCGCCGGTGCCGGCAGACCGCCAGCCGCCAGGGTGGGGGGCGGTAAGGTAGGGCGCAACGACCCGTGCCCGTGCGGCAGTGGCAAAAAGTACAAGCGCTGCTGTGGAAAGTGAAGGAAAGTGTCTGGAGGGGAAAGCTCTAAATCCTAATATCTAATCCCGTACTTGATACGGGATAGGATTTGGAATTTAACGTTAGAGGGTGGGGTGGGTAGAGTGTTTTAGAGGGACGGGAGTCCCTCTTTAAAAACTATTTCCCACTTCCCTTCGAAAGGGAAGGGGTCAGGGGATAGGTTGACTAAAAACTAATTTCCCCTTCACCGTGGCAAGGGGAAGGGGACAAAGATTAAGAGGTGCGGATGACTAATGAAGAAATCCAGGGCAGCATCAAGGAAATTGACGAAAGTCTTGCCGGACTGCCCGAAGAAAAGTCCCGGACCAAAGAGCAGAGGCGGGAGCGGGTCACGATGCTGATGGAGAAGGATGCCCTGGAGCAGATAACGCAAGCCCGCGAGAAAGGCAACATCCAGCAGGAAATCAAGCACACGGTCAGCTACGCGGTGCTCAAATCGGTAAAGAACCCCTGGCTCATGTACCTGATGCAGATAAAGTTCCGGAGCCATATATTTTCGTAGATTCTAGGTGGTGCTAGACAATATTTTGCTGGCAGCTACTTTTGGAGGGCAGTTAAATGACTACAGAAAAAAGACGAGTACTAACCCCCGAAGAGAAGAAACAATTAAG
>JAUYDO010000135.1 GCA_030691835.1 Dehalococcoidia bacterium
GTGCTATAGCCCTTAATGCGTCATACTATAATGCCCAGCGTATGCTGTTTCAATACGTGAAAAATGCCTATCTTGCCGCTCACAGGTTCTAGCTATCATGCAGAACGAAATGAACACTTCAGCCTTGCTTGAGCAACTCGCCGCTCTATACGGGATTCAAACCAGCTATTACGACATGACAGGTCGCCTGATAGCGGCTGAGCCTGAAGCCATTCTGTCTGTGCTCGGGTCACTCGGCGCTCCGGTGTCCGGTCTTGAAGACGTCCCTTCAGCGTTGAGAGAGCGGCGGCTGGCTACGTGGCGCGAGGTCGTTGAACCGGTGAATGTTGTGTGGGACAGTGAACCGAACCATATCGGCATGCGGTTGCCATCCGACCTGGCGACTGCCTCACTGCGCGGCTATTTGAAGTTAGAGTCCAGCGCACACAATGACCCTTACTGGAATCTTACGGAGCTGCCTGATATTGAATCTGTGGACGTAGAAGGACAGCGCTATGTGAAGAAGCGACTGCCACTGCCTCATGACTTGCCGCACGGGTATCACAGGCTGGTTCTTGAGCTACCGGGCAAGCAGTGGGAGACACTGCTTATAGTTGCACCCACCAGAGCACATCAGTTTCCCGCCGAGAGGCTGTGGGGTGTCTTCCTTCCCCTTTACGCTCTGCATACGAAGAGTAGCTGGGGTGCCGGTGACCTCTCAGATATGGAGAAGCTGTCAGAATGGATAGCATCGCTGGGCGGCGGTATCATAGCCACCCTGCCTATCCTGGCATCGCATTTTGATGGTGTATCACCCGGTCCCTATACCCCGGTGAGCCGCCTTTTCTGGAACGAGTTCTGCGCTGACGTGAGAAAGATACCTGAGTTTGAAAGATGTCCCGCCGCTCAGGCGCTGGTCAATTCATCCGGCTTCAAGACGGAAATCCAGTCCCTCCGTTCCCAGTCGCTCGTTGACTACGACCGCCAGATGGCTCTGAAACGCAGGGTACTCAGTGAGCTAGCCCGGTTCTTCTTCGCTACCGAATCTGAGCGCTCTGTCCAGTTCAAGCGCTACTTGGACTCAAACAAATCGCTGGAAGACTATGCCCGTTTCCGCGCCGCCGGTGAGCGGCTGGGTACTGACTGGTCACAGTGGCAAGAGCGCATGAGAAACGGACTAATCCAGCCCGGAGACTATGATGAGCCAGCCAGACAATATCACCTGTACGCGCAGTGGGTTACCGACGAACAACTGCAAAGCATCTCCGCAAAGGCTAAGCGTAACGGTCCGGGGCTATATCTTGACCTGCCTATCGGTGCCCATCCCTACAGCTATGATGTCTGGCGCGAGCGCGAGCTCTTTGTGCCTGACATGTCAGTCGGCGCTCCGCCCGACCCGGTCTTCACCAGCGGGCAGAACTGGAGTTTCCCGCCGTTCCACCCGGAAAAAAGCAGGACTCAGGGTTACCGCTACTTTATTGCGAGTCTGCGAAACCATTTAAAGTACGCGGGTATGCTCCGCATCGACCATGTGATGGGCTTTCACCGGCTATTCTGGATTCCGAACGGAATGAAAAACAGCCAGGGTTTATATGTTCGCTACCACTCAGATGAGTTTTATGCCATCCTGGCTATTGAATCACAGCGGCACAGAGCTATAATAGTAGGCGAAGACCTGGGTCTGGTCCCCGATGATGTAAGACCGGCTATGGACCGTCATGGTATCTACCGTATGTATATTACACAGTTTGAGCTAAATGGCGGACAGCAAGCCATTAATGAAGTGCCTGCAAACGCAGTAGCCAGTATGAACACGCACGACATGTTCCCCTTTGCCTCTTTCTGGCAGGACCTGGATATTGCAGAGCGAAAGAAGCTGAACCTGGTAGATGAAGCGCTGGCTAAGCAGGAAGCAGAACAGCGCCCCAGACTTAAGAAAGCGCTGGTCAGCTACTTACAGCAAACGGGTCTGTTAAAAAGTACTTCGCCGGACATCCACGCAATCCTTGCCGCTACTCTGAAACTGCTGGGTTCCAGCGCCGCGGCGGCTATAATAATAAACCTCGAAGACCTCTGGCTTGAAACTAAACCTCAAAATATTCCGGGCACCGTGAAACCGGAGAACTGGCGGCGTAAAGCCTGCTATTCCCTGGAGGAATTCAGCAGTTCGGCGCTATTAAGGGATAGACTGGCGGAAATTGACAGGGCTAGAAAAGGGGACAAGTCAAGTAAATGACACCATCAAAACAAAGCAAGAGTCCGGGCAAAAACGTGGTGCGGTATGATGTTAGCCTTCTCACCGAAGACGACCTTTACCTGTTCAATGAAGGCAGTCACTACCGTCTTTACGAAAAGCTCGGCGCTCACCCTCTGACAGTTGATGGCGTAGAGGGCACCTATTTCGCCGTATGGGCACCCAATGCCCACCAGGTGACCTTGATGGGTGAGTTCAACGGCTGGGATAAGGCAAGCCATCCGCTTAACGACAGGGGAAAGTCCGGTATCTGGGAAGGCTTTATCACTGGCATCCGGAAAGGCGACATATACAAATACCAGGTAATTTCAAAGCATAACGGATACCACGCTGAGAAAGCGGACCCCCTGGCTTTCTACAGCGAAGTTGCGCCGAAGTCTGCTTCAGTAGTCTGGGACATGGGCTACACCTGGAACGACCAAAAATGGATGTCAGAGCGGCACAGTCGCAATACATTGAACGCTCCAATCTCCATCTATGAAGTCCATTTCGGGTCGTGGATGCGCGTTCCGGAGGAAGGCGACCGTTTCCTTACCTACCGCGAGCTTGCCCCGAAGCTGGCGGACTATGTCACTAAGATGGGTTTCAGCCATGTTGAGCTGTTGCCGGTCATGGAGCACCCCTTCTACGCCTCGTGGGGATACCAGATAACTGGATATTTTTCGCCCACCAGCCGCTACGGCACACCGCAGGACTTCATGTACTTCATCGATTACCTCCATCAGCATAATATCGGGGTCATACTGGACTGGGTGCCGTCTCACTTCGCCACCGATGGGCACGGTCTGGGCTTTTTTGACGGCACGCATCTCTACGAGCACGCCGACCCCCGGAAGGGCTTTCACCCCGATTGGTGTAGCTGTATCTTCAACTACGGGCGCAATGAGGTGGTCAGCTTCCTTATCAGCAGTGCCCTTTTCTGGCTGGACAAATACCATGCCGACGGCTTGCGCGCTGACGCCGTAGCCTCGATGCTTTACCTGGACTATTCACGCAAAAACGGCGAATGGATTCCGAACCGGTACGGCGGACATGAGAACCTTGAAGCCATTGCCTTCCTCCGGCGCTTTAACGAGGAAGTCTATAAAAATTACCCTGATGTGCAGACCTTTGCCGAAGAGTCCACCGCCTGGCCCCTGGTCTCAAGACCGACATACGTCGGCGGGCTGGGCTTCGGCATGAAATGGGATATGGGCTGGATGCATGATACCCTGAGCTACATATCTAAAGACACGGTCCACAGAAAGTTCCACCACAATCAACTGACCTTCCGCCTGGTCTACGCCTTTCTTGAGAACTTCGTTCTACCGCTCTCTCACGATGAGGCCGTGCACGGTAAGAGCTCTTTGCTGGGTAAGATGCCGGGACATGACAGTCAGAAGTTCGCTAATTTAAGACTTCTACTCGGCTACATGTACGCCCAGTCCGGCAAGAAACTGCTCTTCATGGGTGGTGAGTTCGGGCAATGGAGCGAGTGGAGCCATGACCGCAGTCTGGACTGGCACCTGCTCGCGTACGCGCCTCACGCCGGTTTGCAGAGATGGGTTGAAGACCTTAACCGTGTTTATCATCGCGAGCCGGCGCTACACGAGCTAGACTTCGACCCCGCGGGGTTCCAGTGGATTGACTGCAATGACGTGGAGCAAAGTGTCATCAGCTTCATAAGAAGGGGGCGCTCGACAGGTGAAACAATACTGGTAGTCTGCAACTTCACGCCGGTGACCCGCTTCAACTACCGTGTTGGCGCTCCTCACTCCGGAGTGTGGGCAGAAATCCTGAACAGCGATGCTTCAGAATACGGGGGCACAGGCTATGGAAACATGGGCAGAGTCGAAGCGTCACCGGTACCCGTCCACGGTCAGCCCTGTTCCCTCAATCTGACTCTTCCGCCTTTATCCGTCGTCTTCCTGAAATGAGCGCCTTGTCGAGAGAACAACACCGAAAAATGATATAATAGTACGGATTCCATCAC
>JAUYDO010000224.1 GCA_030691835.1 Dehalococcoidia bacterium
ACTGAACTGGAACTCCGTTATCGATAACGCCTCAGTGATGATGCCGCGCTCCAGGAGTCGAGCCGCCAAGAGTCCGGCGATTTCATCTCTGACAATCTCGCGTTTCAGAATAAGGTCTTCGGCAGGGTATCTGGCGGTAACCTGCTTGATGACCTCCTGGACGGCCGGAGCAGCGATTCTGCCGATATACTCCATGCCCAGCGTCCGGTAAATCTCGGCGGTCCTGGTCGGCTCCAAACGCCAGTTGAGGGCAATAGTAGTCTTGACGTCTTGAAGGTCACGGGATGCCGAAGCTGCCCCGACTTCATATTTGTCGGTCCGAATTGACATCATTTCTACCGAATCGATGAACGGCACCTTCACCTGGAGACCCTCATTCAGGATTGTGCCAGTCACTGCGTTAAACCGAATGACCACCCCACGATGGCCGGCGGGGACTGCCGTAAATGAGCCACCGATGATGCTGATAACGATAATGATGACCCCGACGATGCTGGCAATTCTTCCCCCAAGTCGGCTTTTAGGATCTCCTTGCTTCCCTTGGTTTGTCTGCGTCAGGTATAATCCGATAACAACGGCAATGATACCAAGAATAAGTTGTGCCATCTTCTCTCATCTCCTTCTTAAAGATTTCTAGGTAAGTAAACGCTCACTTACCAAATGCACCTTATCATATTACTAGACAGCAACCGGTTTGTCCACCTTGCGTTGGGGTTCGGATAAAAAGACCTCCTTCTCATTCGAAATAAATGTCACAAGATGAGTGTTTGTTAAACACATTCACCCTCTGAGCAAACAACACCACATTTGGCAACATTCTTGAGGACTCCAGCTATATTCCCAGGCTACTTCTGGACCAGACTACGCTATAGGCGACTGCGTTGAACCGCGGCGTATCATCGACGCGGTCTGGGATGCGTTTCACGCAGCACGCAAAATAAACGCGTGAGCGGGAGCCGGCTAAGGAGCTTTCTTCGCACGCAGGGCTGGTGGAGTCTATTTACTCCGTATCTGTGACAGGAACTCCAGGACAGCCTGGTTAAACCTCTGGGGCATTTCAACCGCCGAGGCGTGACCCGTGGGCAGTATCACCAGTTTTGAACCGGGTAGCGCCGCCTGCTCACGTTTAGCCTGCTCAACCCCCATATTGATATCGTTCTCTCCCACCACGAGCAGGACCGAGCATTTCAGTCTGCTTAAATCAGGGGGAGGGGTGGGCACAGTTAAAGACCGCATCAGTTGGGCGATACCCTCTGCCCTGTTCTGCAATTTGACCTTCCTGTACCGCTCGAACTCAGCCGGGGACCTGGACTTGAACCCGGGAGAGAAGGCGCCGGTGGTCATATTCTCAGCAGCTTTTTCGATGTTTCCTTTTTCCAATAGCTCCTGGTTCAAGCGCCGCCGCTCCGTGGCTTGAGGAGAACGCGCGACCAGACCTACGGAGCTGTTGGCGAGTACAAGCGCCTTTGCCATCTCGGGATATTTCACGGCAAGCTCAAAAGCGATGCGCCCTCCCATCGAATAGCCGAGGAGGCAAGCCTTTTCCGCCCCGATAGCTTTCATCAGCTCATGGGCATCTTCAACCAGGACTGTCAGTGAATAA
The DNA here is from genome assembly GCA_030691835.1 of Dehalococcoidia bacterium. Lineage (GTDB taxonomy): Bacteria > Chloroflexota > Dehalococcoidia > Dehalococcoidales > UBA3254 > JAUYDO01. The sequence goes on from JAUYDO010000224.1 coordinate 1,604, forward strand.
TCCTCTTTGGGAATTTCCGTTTTGCCGGAACCTCTGACATCATACGTTATTACTCGGAAGCTTTTGGGAAATACGGGGACCTGGTTGTACCACATATCAAGGTTGTCACCGAGACCGTGAATAAGCACGAGATTTTCCCCGCGCCCGTTCACTTCGTAGTTCATGGAGATACCGTTTGCTTTGACTATCACCTTTGCCTCCTTTTAAAGCTATCGGCATTCAGCTATCAGCTGTCAGTACAAAGGTTTCCTTAACAAAAAAGCAACTAACGGCTGAAAGCCGACAGCTAATTGTAGAATTTCCCTTTCCATCCGCCTCATGCGGACAAGCTTTGCGCAGGATTTCAGATTTAAGGGACTAACACTTTCCTGGATGAATGTTATGTAAAGTTACTATTTCCGGCGGTCGTTAAAATTTTCTCCAATCGCACATCACATTTCTTCCTCCTTTAGGCTGTATTACAATTATTCCGGGGCGCTATCGATTTTCCGTCATTTACCGACAACCTGGTAACATTTTACTTACTGGCGGGTTACAGCACAAGTGCCATTTTGCACCTATGTGATATAGACATAGTTTGCCAGGTCTGGCGGTCAACTGAGAATAGCGGATTCAAGGTCAATAGTTTGGGACATGATTTTCCAAAATTTGCGGTCTACAACTTGATTTCCCGTGATTTATGGCGTAGAATCTACTCGTAAACCAGATGATTTGCGGGAGTAGTTCAGTTGGAAGAACGTCTGCTTCCCAAGCAGAAGGTCGGGAGTTCGAGACTCCTCTCCCGCTCTGTCCATTTTATGGATGTACATTAAACAATTACAGTATCGGCAATATGGTTACTAATGTAAATCAGGTACATGCTTCTCAAGCTATGGAGTCACGGGTTCGAATCCCATCACCCGCTCCACTTAGCCGTAGAAGAGGCTAATGAGAAAAAACACCTCTCGTAAACTGGATTGAAAACAATGCTATCTTTGACAAGCAGCGCCGTAGTATACTACAAACACTACTTAGTCAAAAATCATCACAAAGGAGGTCATTTAGATGCCTGATTATTTCTACAGCCTCGAAGCCCGGAAGTACCGCGGTAAGCTCGGTGAGCTTAAGGGTGAGGCGGTGCAAGCCTTTGAGCAGTTCAATAAGAAAGTGTTTGCTGAAGGAGCGCTTACCCTGAAGCAGAAGGAGCTTATCGCTCTCGCCGCGGCGCACGTCACGCGGTGTCCCTATTGCATAGACAGCCACGCGAAGAAGGCAAAGGACGCCGGCGCTACCGATGAAGAGATAGCGGAAGCCATTCTGGTGGCTGTAGCCATGTCCGCCGGCGCTTCGATGGCGCACGCCAATATCGCAATGCAGAGTCTCGCCGAAAAGCAGTAAAGCGCCGTCCTAGACGCTTTATTAATATAAAGGAGAGATAAATGGAGTCCCGGATAGTCTACTTTGAGAAACAGGGGAAGACGAACACGGAGGAGGTCCTGCGCATCTCCAGGCAGCGGGCAAAGGAGCTTGGCATAAAGACAGTGGTGGTGTCTACGACGACGGGCTACAGCGCGATAAAGGCGCTGGAGGTGTTCGAGGGTAGCGGAATAAAAGTAGTGATAGTGAGCGAGGCTACGGGCATGTATACTCCTGACGTGCAGGAGATGACGCCGGAGAACCAGGAAATAATAAAGCGCAAGGGCGGTATAGTCCTGACTACTACCCATGCGCTCGCCGGCATCGACCGTGCCTGGCGCAACAAATTCAACACCTGGTTGCTGGCTGACGTCATATCCTCCACCCTGCGCCTCTTCGGCGAGGGCATCAAGGTATGCCCCGAAATAGCCATAATGGCGGCTGACGCCGGACTGGTGCGCTGTGACGAGGATGTCATCTGCATCGCGGGCAGTCACCGGGGTGCCGATACGGCGGTGGTTTTACGTCCGGTCAATACCCACCGGTTCTTTGACATGAGAATAAAGGAAATCCTGTGCAAACCGCTCAACCCGTTCCCAACGGTCCAGCCTGGCCAGGTGGCACAGAAGTAGAGTGTCGGAAGAAGATGATGTGAATAGGGAGTATCCCGGCGTGATACTCCCACTATGTTTTTCGGAAGCTACGGGTATCCGGCGCCGCGGTGCATGAGCCTGCGGTAATACCCGCTGGAGAGGTAGAGCCCTGCGGCGGGATTGTGGCACAGCACCCTATCTTTAGCGATGAGCACAGTGGTGGGAGCTTTGACGTGCTTCAGAAAAAGGGCATCATGCCCCACACATAAACCCACCAGGATATTGAACTCCGTCTCTTCGTTGTTAAGGATTTCAGCCTGGGTGATGGGGTTACACATTGTCTCCCAGTCGCCGGGGGTTATTTTATCTTCCTCCTTAAGCCCGATGGTCTCCTTGGGGATACCGCCGACTTTACAGCAGACGGAGATGACCTGGAAACCCCGGTTTTCCAGGATTTTGGTTAGTATTTTGGCTTCCTCCCGCAGACCACCGCAGAAAGCGATGCCGATTCTTTTGTAGCCCATCTTCTCGGCGAACTGCGCCGTCTCCTCGACGCGGGGATTCACCATGGTCATGCCGCCGGGCAGTTTCATGAAGCACTGGGTCTCCTGGATTGACGCCTGACGGGCGAACTCCTTTATGTCAGGCTGGCTATATTTGGGCAGGGTTTTTTTGATGATTTCCGCCCTGGTCTTCGTCGGGCAGGTATCCGCTCCCTTGTCGAAGTGCCTGGTGGTGCAGACAACTTTGGTGCACTTGGTGCACTCAACTTCATAGTCCATTTTTCCTCCCGTAGAAATGACTCCCGATGACAACTTTACGCATGAGGAGGTCTTTTTGTCAAATTGTGGGCTCAAGTTTGCGGTAATCGCCAAGTTGATTGCCACTCGTAAAAGGTGTTACAGTTTACTCATGGAGCACGTTGAAGGTAAACTCACCCGCGACGGTTATAGACCTCTACCGTAGTGTTAGAATGTAAATAGAGGAGGCTAAGATGGCAAAAGAGGTAAAGGTTTATTCAACAAACACCTGACCATGGTGTAAGAAAGCCAAGCAGTTGCTTGATGAAAACGGTATCAAGTACCAGGAGCTAAACGTAGCTACTGATAAAGCCGCACGCGAAGAAATGATAAACAAAACGCACCAGATGTCCGTGCCCACTATTCTTATTGACGGCGAGGTAGTCGTAGGCTACAACGAGAAGATGCTCAAGGAGAAGCTGGGCATATAAGACGCTATGTACGAGCTTATCATCATCGGCGGCGGACCGGCGGGAATGACCGCGGCGGTGTACGCCGCACGGAAAAAGCTTAACGTCCTGATGGTCAGTAAGGATATCGGCGGTCAGGTGCTATTGACCGCACGAATCGAAAACTACATGGGCTACCAGTATGTTGAAGGCTACGAGCTGATACAGAAGTTCGAGGAGCAGGTAAAGCAGTTCCCCATTGAGCTAGTCGAAGACAGAATCGTAGCCGTATCCCGTCTGAACGGCGGATTCGAGGTCAAGTCCCAGTCCGGTAAAAGCTTCCAGGGCAAGGCGGTAATAATCGCTTCCGGCAAGCGCTCGCGCCAGCTAAACGCGCCCGGTGAGGAGAAATTGATAGGGAGAGGCGTGAGCTACTGCGCCGTCTGCGATGGTCCGGTTTTTGCCGGGGAAAAGGTGGCAGTGGTCGGCGGCGGCAACTCCGCGCTGGGAGCCATCGCTGACATGGTCAAGATAGCCGAGCACGTCTACGCCGTGTCCCTGACCCCGCTAACCGGCGACCCTGTACTGATTGATAGAGTCAAGAATGCACCCAATCTGACTATCTACCTTGAGCACCAGGTCCAGGAAATACAGGGCGCTGACCGCGTGACGGGTATAGTCATCAAAGACCTGAAGACCGGCGAAATGAATAATCTCGAGGTGCGCGGCGTCTTCGTGGAGATAGGGCTTATCCCGAACTCTGATATGGTCAAGGGACTCCTCAAGCTCAACGACCTCGGTGAGATACAGATCAACTGCATCTGTGAGACGGAGATAGCCGGGCTCTACGCCGCGGGTGACGTGACCAATGTCCCGGAGAAACAGATAATAATCGCCGCCGGCGAGGGTGCCAAGGCAGCGCTTCAGGCTCACCACTATCTGCAGAGACTCTAGCCGCTGTCATTACTGTGAAAGTAGCCAAGATGGCTATCACCGACCTCATCCCCTATCAAGTACGGAGCAAGCCCTGCCCTTCTCCTGAAACCTTTTGTCACCCCCGCGAAACTTGTCCCGTTCCCGTATCAAGTACGGGACAAGACTCGATACGGGAGCAGGGGTCTACCGGAGGGTGGGAGGGGTGGATTCTCGGGTCAGCCCTCTCTTCGAGCATCTTTCCCTGTCACCCCTGCGAAAGCAGGGGTCTACCCACCGCCGTCGAGGCGGTTCCTTCCGTACGGAAGGAGAAATTGATTCTCCCGATGTAATCGGGATGCCTCCTCGCCAGAGGCGGACGCTTTCGCGGGAATGACAAAAAGAAGCGAGAATCCAGGGGAGGAGTAGGAGTCTGGATTCTCGGGTCAAGCCCGACTGTGACAAAAGGTTT
>JAUYDO010000253.1 GCA_030691835.1 Dehalococcoidia bacterium
TGACTACCCCAGCCACGGGCACCACCCAAAATATTCCAGGCATATTCCCTCCTTCTAAGTAGTTACGTTACTAGCCTGTATTCGGACATGCGCCGATAAAGTTAACCGATTCTTTGAGAAACAGAGATGCAGGGCAAAACACATCAGACAATATGATACTACAAGGCATAGATTTCGGTCAACATTGAGGGTGAGGAAGAATGCCCGAGAAACGACCATTGAGAACAGCAGGGGGTATATGTTAGCATAGGTAACGTACAAATCAGGTGGATAATAAAAGTAAAACACAGCCCATATAATGAAAAGATTGAGGAGGGACCGAAATGGAAGCAAACCCGTTGATTCATGTAGTTGGAACGGTGTGCAAGCCCGGCATGGAGTCGGCGGTCAGCAAGTGGTACATGGAAACGCATATCCCGATGTTGCTGGAGTTTCAAAAGATACAAGAGGTCAACCTGTGCCAGCGGTTTACCGATGCTCCCGATTACCCGCTATTCCTGGCGACATATCAATTTGAAAGTCCCTCCGCCTTCAAGGAGTATGGGTTGAGCCAGACACTCACCGCCGCGAAGCAAGACCAGGCACGGCAGTGGAAGGAGGGCGAATTTGAGCTCAAGTGGCGGGTTCAGTTCGAGGTGCTACGGAGCTGGAAGAGATAGCGCTTCCAGACTAATAGCTTGAACCCTATTGTTGCCTGTCACGCTCAATTTCCCCGGAGCGCGCCAACTATTATATAATATAGTAAGTATGCGTAAGAAAGTACTCTGGCTAATAGTGCTGGCGCTGTGCTTGGCGACCGTGCTGGGAAGCCCTGGCGCGCTGGCTCAAGAACCCAAAACCGAGCTGGTCCTGCGCCTGTTCCCCGGGGACTACTTCAGCGGGATACCTGCCGGTAAGAGCACCACTATATTCATGGAGGTCCGGAACACCGGCACCAGAGCCATCACCAATATAAGGCTGAACGCCAGCAAGCCGGAGGGGTGGTCGGTTTATTTTAATCCGGTCAGCATCGGCTATCTGGCTCCGGGGAGCGCTCAAACAGTCGATATCAACGTGATACCCGCCGGAGATACTTCAAGGCGTGACTATAATATCACCCTTATCGCCGAGGCGAACGAAACGCGCACGGTAACCAGCGCCTTTCTGAGGGTGGTGCAGTCCGGTCCCTCAGCGTGGCTGTGGGTCGGGATAGGGCTGGCGGCTTTAGTCATTGCCGGATTCGCTTTTGTCTTTATCCGCATGGGACGGCAATAAGGCTAGAACTAGATGAAAGGTGGAACGATGATTGAAAGGGTACATGAGCATATAATCCAGGAGCTGGGAGCGAATGCGCGCACGGATACCATTTTTGTGCTGACGGCGATTTTCCTGAACCTGATAACCCTGGGCATCAATTCCGGGCTGGCTTCTTCGGAGGGAAACGGCACCAGGACAATCGTGATGTTTACCTTTGTGGCGCTCATCATAGTCATCAACTTTGTCGCCGAGATAGGGTTGATACGGGGTAGACAGATGAGGAAGAAGCTCCTGGATGGAATTCTGAAGATGTACAAGGACCAGGGAGTGGAGGGCTACTACGACCCATCGCTCCTGGGCGATTACAGAATCAGGTACAACCTGTTCATGGTCGCCGTGCTGTTCACCGGGCTGGTGGCGCTCATCATCCCCTTTGTGATAAGGTAGCTTTTGTATTAGAAAAAAAGAGCCGGCACCGGGAGTCCGGAGGAGAAGCGTTAGCGCGCCTGCCAGCTCCATTCTCGATAGAACCGCGGCCTGAGAAAGGGGACTGCTGGCTTTCACGGCGCTATACCCATATAACGAGGTAGATGTGGACACCCATGATGAAAGTAATTACCCAGATGATAGCGGCGGCGCGCATATGCGGGAGGAGTCTGCTTTGCAACCTGATGCGACCGGTCTGGGCGAGGTTGGCAAAGACCCACAGCCCGATAACCGCCAGCCCGAGCGTGTGGTGTATGTACATCTCCGCGATGAACCATGTAAGCGTGACTCCGTCTCCCGAATATCCGAGCATTGACGGCAACATAACCACCACCGCCGAGATTATGAGCAGGGGCACGGCGACCCTCATGACCGTGCAATGCCTCCCCAGCTCCCTTTTGAATCCGGCGATGTAGCCGGAATAAATCAAAACGCCGAAGAGTATAATCTGCAGGACAAAGTTCCCCAGCGCCAGGATTCTCGGTTCCACGGGAACTCCTCCTTGTGAGCGAAGCTATTTTTAATTATACCATCACGCGGAGACGGTGGAGCGAGCTCCGGGCAAAGCATGAAAATACACTGAAGTGGCATCCGCGAAACGACCAAAATCCCCCCTTAATCTCCCTTTGCTAAAGTAACTGTAGGGTGGGTGAAGCGAAGCGGAACCCACCATTTTGAATCCGCCAGAGGCGGACAGGATTTGGTGCTTAGGATTTAACACCCTAACGGTGGGGAGAGGAAAAAGCCTTAGGCTAAGACGCTGGTTCACGTTCTACAGAATCTGTCCGATTCTTTTTCCGTATGCCTTGACGCGCTCTTCGGTGAGAGGCGGGCTAAGGTAACAGTTCCCGCAAAGCGCTGCCCGGATGGCATTAGCCAGGTCATCCGAGATGGACTCTTTAAGGACATAGCCCCGCGCTCCGGCGCGCAGTGCCTCGAACACGTAAGCGTTTTCCCCGTGTATGGAGAGAATAACGACCGCAGTCTTTGGTGAAAGCTCCCTGGTCTGCCTGGTAAGCTCAATGCCGTTTACTTCCGGCATCTTGAGGTCGGTCACCAGGACATCCGGCTTAAGGCTTTCTACCAGCTTGGCCGCCTCCGTGCCATCCCCCGCCTCACCGATAATCTGGAAATCCGGCTCCGTGCACAATAACGCTTTTACACCCTGCCGGACCATCAGATGGTCATCTGCCAGCACTATGGTGGTCATGGTTATATTATAGCATTGTTTTTAGAGAATACGTCCGTAACTCTACTTATTTCCTGTCTAAAAATGGAGACAGCTATGGTTGGAGAATGCCCTCCTGTATGGCGTAGCGGACGAGTTCCGTCCAGGAGCGGAAGCCCAGTTTCCGCATCATGTTACAGCGGTGGATGCACTCAGGCAAAATAGAAAAAACACAGCTTTCAATTATTTTTTGGTAGAGCAAGTTGTACAATAGACAGAACTTTCAGGCTAACTTTTAGTATTTTGACTCTGTTACCAATTTGTTAGCAAATATGGTTGCTTTATGCATTGTAGTCTTCGGGTTGCGACGGACTCAGACTAAAGCTAAACCAGAGACGACTATTAATCGAGAACACCATATTTCTTAAGAGTAGATAATACCTCTGGATCTCTACAGAACTCCTCGTCAAGCTTCTCTAAACCGGGTATTCGTCCTTGGCTGAAGAAAAAGGTGCCGCTTTTCAGTATTTCATAGACTGTTATGGGCATAAACGTAACTACAGGACTTTCAAGCTTGCCGTAATAGAATGAGCAGTCCAATAGTAAGTCTTGGCTCAGCGCCTTTATAGTCACCGGCTCGTTTGAACTATTTGGTCTACAATACTCTTGAGGACTGACCGATGTAAGTGCTACGCACATATAAGGGCGAACTTTGTATATTGAACACAAATCTTGATTTAGAAACGGACAGCATATATTTTGTTCGTAGTATTTCTGGTTTTCATCATCACACTGCTTCTTCAGATTTCGCGCATTTTCGGGCGTAATCTTCATCTTCCAGAATCTACCGCATTGCTTGTATAGGTCACCATTTTTTCTAACATCTTCCCGCCACTTTGGGTATTTTCCTAGAAACGCCTTTAGTATCTCACTGTTTTCATATAGGTGATATACAATTGCTTCGCACTCCTGCAGTGTGGCCTCAACATATGCTGAACAGCAATAATGACAACCCTTCTGACAGCTTATGACTTGATTTCTTTCCACCGCCGCCTTAGCTTGTGCTTCTTCCAACGTACTTATGTTCTTCTTTTTAGCTTCAATAAATAGTATGCTATATTTCTTGCGCATTTGTCCTATTCTACCTCGATATGCTATATCCCGATTGATTTCGAAGTAGTCTGGGTCCCGCCTGATTGTTACTTTTGAATCCCCCGTAACTCCGCAGCACTTTTTGTATTTCTTGCCGCTTCCACAAGGACAAGGTTCGTTCCGTCCAACTTTTTTCATATTTTCTGCTTTCTTAGAACCTAGTGTATTGTCTTACAAATGCCTTTACAGTCGCTGTCATTCCGGACTTGATCCGGAATCCATGTTGCCCTCTGGATTCCAGCCTGCGCTGG
>JAUYDO010000262.1 GCA_030691835.1 Dehalococcoidia bacterium
TGAGAGCACATTTGCGGAGAATCAACTCTCGAATTTCCTTGAACAAGGGCGCAGGCGGGTCTCCTAGCTTTCTTTTCAATTCTTCAATGCGCTGGAGTTCAGCCAGCTTCGAAAGCCCACCACTCGACAGCTTCAAAAACGCTTCCATTTTCTCATATATGTCTGTCCGATGAGCCATGGGGGGTGCCTTTTTCCCAGTCAGCAACTGGGAAACGTAGGACTCCGTAACTTGGGCGGCGGTTGCTAGGTCTCTCTGCTGAAGACCCAACTCATTAAGCCGGTGCCTGATTACCAAAGAAACATCCATCAGATTCCTTCCCCCTTTTGCTTAACTTAATATAGTACATTTACCTGCCTATTAAGATAATATCACAGGACACTTGACAAATCAAGTTAACTATGGTATCATCAAAGCAGGTGAGTAAATATTCTACTCACTACCAAAAAGAAGTAAAAGGAGGGATTTAAATGACAACCAAACTTGGAGAAGTTCAGGCCAAGATGTCTGCCGATGTCAAGAAGACGGATGAGTTGAGTGTTAGTCTGAAGGTCAGCTACTCAGATAAGCTAGAGACAGCCAAGTTCAAGCCTTCTGAAGACCTCAAGAAAGGTGACACAGTAAAGATTACTATTGAAAAGGTGTAGAAATTGACGAGGGTCAGCTCACTACGAGTTGATATGGGAAGTCCCGGGTTATACCAAAATTAAGCCGTTGACAGAAGCGCCCTCTTTACCAGCGTCCTGGCGACCTGGACTTTCCAGGCGTTCATGGACATGGGAGACGCCTTTGCCACTGCGGCGTCACCGGCTTTCTGCGCCAACTCCCCGGTCATTGCTTTTCCGTCTACCAGCTCTGCGGCTTCATTCAGGCTATACGGAAGTATGTGCACGCCGCCCAGTGCCAGCCTGACCTTCCCGCCTCTGGCTACGTACCCCGCGCTCACCAGGGGATGGTCGATGGCGTTTCTGACGCTGAATTTGAGGTATTTAGCCCTGTCGCCGGACTCAAGGGCTGGTAGCTGGATTTCAGTAATAACCTCGTCCTGCTTAAGGACATGCCCCGGCGCGGTGGTGCTGAAGAACTGCTCAATTGGTATGGTCCTCTGCGTGGTCTTAACTGAGGCACCCAGGGCATACAGCGCCACTGCCATGTCCGACTGGCACGCGGCGTGGCAGTCGCAATCCTGTGTCTCGAAGATGCTGAACATCCATCGGTTGTCTCCCTTTACCGCGGGACAGTCGGTGCCTCCCTTGCGCGCGCAATTAAAATAGTTCTTTGTCGCCCGGTAGTACCAGCAGTGTACGTCCTGGCAGATACTGCCGGCGATAGTCGCCATGTTGCGCACCTGCGGTGAAGCGATGCGGGCGGCGGTGTCAGCCAGGATGGCGCACCTCGCCCTTACCAATTCTGACGACTCGATATCGCTCAGGCGGGCCAGGGCACCTATCTTCAAGACGCCGTTCTCCTCCCTGACACCGGATAGCCCGGGTACGGACTTGATGTTTACCAGCACCTCCGGTGGTACCGGAAGGCTTTGCCGCTTTATCAGGCGCAGGAGGTCGGTCCCACCGGCAATCACCTTCGCCCGTTTGTGCTCATGGGCACTGAGCAGGTGACCAGCCTCATCCAGTGTCCTGGCGTCAAAGTGCCCGTCTAGCGTTAGCTCGTCCTGTATGCCTTCCAGAAGCGCTACCCATGGTTCCGCTTTTGCTTCATGGAGCTTGCCCTGTACCTTTAATATATCCAGCTGTTCCATTTTATTCACCTCTTTCCTCACTTTCCGGTTACGCCTTGCCGGTGACCTGCTTCAGCGCCTGGTTCACCAGCACTCTGACCATCTCCCTGCGGTACCGGGCGGTGCCGCGGGTATCGGAGATGGGCTTCGAGGCTTCGGCGGCGGCTTGAGCCGCCTTCTCTATCAAGGCGGCGTCAGCGGGTTTGCCCTTTAGCAGGTACTCAGCCCGGGTTGCCCTGATGGGTGTCGGTGCTACAGCGCCCAGCACTATCCTGGCGTCCGATATGCCGGTGCGCTTTGCATCCATGGTTACCAGCGCCGCCACACCGACTATGGCGATAGCCATGGCGTTTCTGGCAGAGACCCTGACGTAGGTGCCTGATGTGTTCGGAGCGGGATTGGATACCTGTACCTCCGCCAGTATCTCATCGCTGCGGAGCACCGTTTCACCGGGACCGATGAAGAACTGCTCTAGCGGGATGACCCTCTCGCCGCTGGCGCTCACCAGCTTCACCTTTGCTCCCAGGGCAATCAAAGGCGGAGCTGTGTCCGCTGACGGTGCGGCGCGGCAGAGGTTGCCGATGAGGGTGGCGGTGTTTCTTATCTGCGGCGAGCCCATCTGCTCCGTTGCCTGAGCCAGCATGGGGAACTTCTCCCGGACTACGGGTGCGTTTGAGACATCAGTCATGGTAGCCAGAGCGCCGATTCTCAAGCCAGCCTTATCATAGGTGATGTAGTTCAGGTCGGAGACAGACTCCAGGCTGATAACGCGTGACGGCATCAAGCCGCGGCACCCCATCATCACTTTCAGGTCGGTGCCGCCGGCAAGCAATCGGGCGTTCTTGTATTTAGCGATAAGCTTGCAAGCCTCTTCAAGCGTCTTTGGCTTCAAATAGTCAAAACCAGTATACGTAGTGGTTGTTTTCATTTCGTCCTCCCTAGCGCTTTAAGGACTGCGTCCGGTGTTATTGGCAACTGGGTAAGCCTTACACCTATGGCGTTGTAGACGGCGCTGGCTATCGCCGCGTGAGGACAGATAGCCGGTGTCTCGCCAATAGCCTTGGCTCCGAGCGGGCCTACCGGGTCGATGGTCTCGGCAAATATGACGTCCATGGGCGGCATGTCCAGCGAAGTGGGCCACCAGTAGTCGGAGAGCACGGGATTCAACGACTTCCCGGTGCCGGGGTCGAAGGCTACCTCCTCCATCAGCGCGTAGCCGTAGCTCTGCGCCGCGCCTCCATATGCCTGGTTCTCGCAGATAGCCGGGTTTATAATACGCCCGGAGTCCTGACAGACTATCAGTTTCAGTACCTTTACCTTGCCCATTTCGGTGTCCACCTCGACATCGGCGAAGCTCACCATAGTCACGTACGCCACCGGTCCGGGGAAGGGCAGGTCCTGTCTTGTCGCCCTGCCGATGACCATTGGCGCAAAGGGTGGAGCAAGCACCGCCTTGAGCGGCGCCTTTTTGCCGGGGTCTTTCTTAACGAAGATAAAGCCATCCTTTATGTCCAGGTCTTCAGGATTTGCGGCATCTTTCAGGCTGTCCGGGCGCCAGGGTGCGGTGGCGGCGATATCCAGGATTTGCCGTTTGGCGTCCAGCGCGGCTACCTTGACCGCTGAGCCACCAACATGCAGGGTCATGCTGGCACCGGTCATAGGCGCGTAGGGTACGGTGTCGGTGTCGATGTCCTTTATCACGAAGACGTTTTCAAACTTAATGCCGAGCACTTCAGCGGCTATCTGGGCAAGCGTGGTCTTACTACCGGTGCCGAGGTCGGTGAAGCCCACCGACACCTGCGCTGTGCCGTCGTGGTTGACCGTGAAGGTAGAAGCAACGGGGAGGAAGGGGACGCCGCTGACGTGGAGGCCCAGCGCCATGCCGACGCCTCTCTTCGTGGAGCCGGAGACCTGGTATGGTTTTCCCCAGCCCTTCCACCTGGCTGACCAGCCTATGGCTTTCGCGCCCTTGTCCATCATCTCGTCATAGCCTTCACTGCTCAATGTCTTGCCGGGGAAGCCCATGGTGCGCCGCGGGTCTCCGGTCCTGGTGTGGTTCTTCTTCCAGACGATTATGGGGTCCAGCCCTAGCTTCTCGCAGAGCATGTCTACCGCCTGGTTCAGGGCGAAGGCTTGCGGCACATCACCGACGCCCCTGATACAGCCGGAGGTAAACCTGTTGGTATTTATACCCACGTTGTGGAATTTCACATTGGCCCGAGGCAAGATGTCATGCATGGTGCCGTAGGCTGTGCTCTTATAGCCGTAGCCTCCGTTGTCCTGCAGTTGCTCGTAATCGAGGGCGGTGATGGTGCCGTCTCTCTTGCCGCCAATCTTTACGCGCAGAATATCATTTTCACGTCTCTTGTAGACGCCGTATTCCTCGAGGGTCATCTTGTAAACAACCGGTTTGCCCGCTTTCCGCGCCAGCAGAGCCGCCATAGCCCATATCCGGTGACCGGAGTTCAGCATGCCGAACGTACCGGCAATCATGGGTACAATCAGCCTGACATTGGCTTCTGGTATGCCGAGCGCGTTGGCGATGGCGATACGGAGCTCGAAGGGGCACTGGTGCGACTGCATGATGGTTACCCGGTCGCCATCCCACTCCGCGATACAGGCTGGCGGGAAGAAACTGCCGTATATGCTCTGGGTCCTGAACTCGGACTCGATTCTGGCTTCAGACTCGGCGAATCCCTTGCTCACGTCTCCCCAGCCCTGGTTCGAGGGGAAGATACCGGGCTCCGGCGGGGATGAGGTTATATTACTGCCTACTCCCTTGACGTCTGGTGCGCCGGGTCCGGCGGCTTCCTCGATGTCAAAGACCGTGGGCAGTTTTTCGTAATCGACCGTCATAGCATCGAGAGCCGTCTCCGCAAGGCATTCACTGATGGCGGCTACTGCGGCGACCTCGTCGCCCACGTAGCGTACCCGGTCCTCGAGTATCTTGCCTTTCCAGTTGAATATGCCGCACAGCACGTCATAGGGCGTTGCGTCTTTGTACGTTATCACGCCGCCGACG
>JAUYDO010000012.1 GCA_030691835.1 Dehalococcoidia bacterium
AGGCGGGCGAAGCAATCTCTACCTCTACATGATTACCTAGAAAACAGTCTGTAATCTAGTGTAGTGTCACAGAGATTACTTTACAATCATCGCACGCATATTGTCATTCCCGCGAAGGCGGTAATCCAGTATCACCACCCCACCTGGATTCCGTATCAAGTACGGAATGACAGACATTGTTAAGGTTTTACTGTGACACTACACTAGTCCTTGACAATATCGGAAAAGGAAGCCTATATTAAGTTCCAAGAGAGTCGTATTCAAAATTGCGTTTAATCGAGGACGCCATGACGCTGAGAAAGAAAATACTGTTCACGATGGGGGTGATGATTATCAGCCTCATCGTCATCCTGTATTTTGCGGCTCAGGGTATCCTGCTTAGCAATTTCACGGAGCTGGAGAGACGTAACACTGCGCAGAACGTTGAGCGCTTGCTGAGCACTCTATCCAACGAGTTTTCTAACCTGGAGGCTCAGACCTCTGACCGGGCGGCAGGGGATGATACTTATGCCTTTATGCAGGATGTCAATGAAGCGTATCTAAGGTCAAACCTGGTCGATGAGACCTTCGTACATCTGAAAATCAACGTGATGCTCTTTGTCGACCCCCTGGGACAGATTGTCTATGGAAAGGCATTTGACCTTGTTGATAATAAAGAAGTCCCTCTTCCGCAGGGTATCAAGGAGCACCTTGCCGCCAACTCCCCGCTGGTTAAACACCAGGATGTGAGTAGCAGTGTCAGCGGGTTCCTGCTTTTGCCGGAAAATCCGGTGCTGATATCTTCCCGCCCGATATTGACCAGCAAGGAAGAGGGACCGATTCGGGGCGCACTAATTATGGGACGTTACCTGGACGCGACGGAGGTCAAGCGTTTATCCGGCGTAGCTCATCTATCTCTGTCCACGGAGCGCTTCGACGACCCCCAGTCGCCGCCAGACTTCCGGCAGGCAAGTGTATCCTTATCAGAAGAACGACCCGTCTTCGTCCAACCGCTTGACGAGCAATCCATTGCCGGCTACGCATTGCTCAAGGATATTTATGGGAAGCCAGCGCTTATTGCCAGGTCAGAGATGCCGAGGGATATTTACCAGGAGGGGCGCACCACCACAATCTATCTTCTTATTTCGGTCATCGTTGTCGGGCTGGAGTTCGGTATCGTGACGCTGCTGCTCCTGGAAAAGCAGGTACTGGCCCGCTTAAACCGCCTGAGCAGGAGTGTCGGCAGTATTGGAGCCGGCGGCAGTTCCGCAACGCGGGTCCTCGTAGAAGGCAGGGATGAGCTGGCTCATCTTGCGGTTAGCATCAATGGGATGCTCTCTGTGCTTCAGCAGGCGGAGGACAAGATTCAAAAGCTATACCAGCTTGAGAAGGAACTCAGGCAGGAGCTGCAGGTGGAGATGGACAGGCGTGTAGAGTTCACCCGCGCCCTGGTTCATGAGCTTAAGACCCCGCTCACCCCGGTAATGGCTTCCAGCGAGTTGCTGGTTGAGGAACTCAAGGAAGGCACATTGCTCAGGCTGGCGAAGAACGTTCACCGTGGAGCCATAGAGCTTGACCGCAGAATTGATGAACTGCTCGACCTGGCAAAAGGTGAGATAGGCATGCTGAAGTTGAGCCTTCAGCCCGTTGACCCCTTGAAACTGCTTCATGAGGCGGTCGCCAACATGACGCCGGTGGCTTCAAATAGGAAGCAGACGCTACGTTCCTTTCTACCGCCCTCTCTGCCCGTCATGATGGCTGACGGCGAACGTCTCCGGCAGGTAGTGCTGAATCTGGTCGGCAATGCCATCAAGTTCACGCCGCAGGGTGGTGAAATAAGGCTGAGTGCACGGGAAGAGGAAGGCAATCTCATTGTGGAGGTGCAGGACACCGGCATCGGCATTGACGAAGAGGAGCAGAAGCGACTTTTCCAGGCTTACCACAGACTTGAGCGTGACAGGGAGCGGTTGAGCGGTCTGGGGCTGGGGCTGGCTCTGTCAAAGAGGCTGGTCGAGCTTCACGGCGGTGAGATATGGGTCAAGAGCAAGAGGGGCGCCGGTAGCACCTTCGCCTTTTCTGTGCCAATCAGGAGTAAAGGACAGACTGATGGGAGCGCAAGGGCTCGGGGAGGATAGCAATGAAGGTTCTGATAATAGAGGATGACCCGCAGATAATTGAGGCAGTATCTCTCGCTTTCCAGATACGCTGGCCAGAGGCTCAGTTGATTGCGACGCAGGAAGGCGAAAGGGGCGCCTACATGGTGGAGACGGAAAAGCCTGATGTTGTTGTCCTTGACCTGGGACTACCGGACATCAGCGGTTACGATGTCCTGAAGCAGATACGCCTCTTCTCCGATGTCCCGGTCCTCATTCTTACTGTAAGAGCAGATGAGCCTGATATAATCAAAGGTCTGGAGTGGGGAGCCGATGACTACATGACCAAGCCGTTCCGCCAACTCGAGTTGCTTGCCAGGGTGAAGTCCCTACTGCGCCGGCGCAGTCCCGTTGGCGGGGAACAGACGCTCGTCTGCGGGCAACTGCGCCTGAACCCGGTCACCTTTCAGCTCTTTATCGCTGACAGAGAGGTGAATCTGACCCGGACCGAGGGGATAATTCTTCACCAGCTCGTGAAGAACGCCGGTCAAATAGTAGAACACTCAACGCTGGCTGAGGCGGTGTGGGGAGAGGACTACCCGGACGCCGCGCAGAGCATTAAGGTCTACATACGGCGCCTGCGAGAAAAGCTAGAGGCGGACCCCGGCGAGCCACAGCTCATACTCACCAAGCCCGGAATCGGCTACGTCTTCGCCAGGCAGTGCTGATACTCCTCCGAAAATAAGACATTCTTCCTCCGAAAATAGGAGCAAGACTCACCCTGTTGTCATTCCAGTCCGCCATAGGCGGAGAATAAAGGAGTCCTGTAGGGTGGGTGTAGCCCCGTTCTCATCGGGGCGAAACCCACCATTACTGCTGACCGCTCAAAATGGTGGGTTACGCTTGTCCTTCGGTGGAAGAACTTCGCTTCACCCACCCTACTCCTTGCTGTTCTACCCGCTTTTCTCTCCCCATTTACGGAACTGTAACCCAACTGTAACTTTTTTGTAACCTTACTTACCCGCCCGTTAACCCTGCCGTAACTCGGCGGTGTTAAGGTTTATAGGTGAGGTTGCGATGAGGATAGTAGTTTTCGGGCGAGAGATAGTTGTACAGAGGATTAGCGCTCTTATGGCTGAGAGAGGTGTTGAGGTTAAGGGCGCCGCCGGCGGGTTGAAAGACATATGCGCTTTGCACCAGCAGAACGGCGCTGTACTGGCAATAGTGGACAGCTCTGCATCTGATGTTGAAACCGCCTGTCACTATATTAATGAGACCTGGCATATACCGCTGGTATTGTTTATAGCGGGTGAACAGGCGGACTGGAAGAAGCTGACGGCGCTGGGCGCCAGTGCCTACATAGCCGAGAACTCCGGAAATGATGAGCTTGTGGCACGCCTGAACGCACTGGTGCGCCGGTTCTGGCCTGTGCTGGGCAAGGACCATGTGAGTTCAGATACGCCTATTCAGAAGACACAGGACTACAGGCTAAGCTCCGGGGA
Organism: Dehalococcoidia bacterium; assembly: GCA_030691835.1. GTDB lineage: Bacteria > Chloroflexota > Dehalococcoidia > Dehalococcoidales > UBA3254 > JAUYDO01. The sequence goes on from JAUYDO010000012.1 coordinate 3,575, forward strand.
AGGGCAATCCTTTTCAGTTGAATTGACGGGAAGGGATGCCAAATGAACTAAGGACTTGCAGCGAGCTTATATCGACCTGCTGCTCGCGGTTACACTGGAGCCAATGAGCAAGGCTTCAGCTGAGAAGCGGGAGCACTTCAAGCAGCGTGTAGCAGAAATTCTAGAGGGATAGGATGGAGAGCAAGATAAAGGTTT
>JAUYDO010000034.1 GCA_030691835.1 Dehalococcoidia bacterium
ACTCTCAGCTAGAAAAAAGCCTTTTCGAAGAAGTGCCGGAAGAAGACATTAACCAGATGGAAAAATCTGTGGCAATTTGCCTTGATGAACAACAGAAGCTGTTGTGGTGGTACCGCAACCTGTCCAGGCAAGACTACTATATCCAAGGCTGGAAGAAACACAAGATTTACCCTGATTTCATCTTCACTGATTCCCCACCCAGCAACCTTGATGACTATAAGACAATCTACGTGGTAGAGACGAAGGGATTACACCTACAGAATGAGGATACGGCTTATAAAACCAGTGTTTTTGAATTCTGCAACAAATTAGGTACGCAAAAAGACTGGCGTCAATTAAATTTGGAATTCAAGAACAAGAGGATTGAATTCAAAGTTATCTACGAAGGCGAGTTGAGAAACAGGATTAACCAGGTATTTGGTTAATGTGAGGTAAGTATGACTAAAGCGCCGGCTTTTTCAGCGATTAACGGGAACTGCTCGGTGACGTCAAGACCTCTGTGGGAGTGCAGGCTCACTTTACGGTGGCGGATAAGGGCAACTGAGCAGTAGCCATCCAGCTTAGGTTCGAAGAGCCAGTCCGGGTCTGAAAAGGGACGGTTAGTCAGGGTGGCGAGCATGGGAGCTAAGGATGATGGGAACGAAGCGCGACGGACACCGGGCATGTCCCCGGGCTTCAACGTCAGCCCGGCACCGGGGCGCTTTATCGCTTTACCTCTGTCCGTGCCTACCAGCAAATTCAAGTTCTTCTTCATATTGGTAGTGATGAGCTCCTTAAATAATTATATAGTACAAGTGCGAGGTCAGAGCTTTCTTTTGAAAACTTGCGTGCGCTTGACGCCATCAGTTTAGTGTGGTACAATCCCAGCCGATGCAGAATAAAGAATTAATAAAAACAATCCAGAAAAGACAGACCATCTATGCTTTCCTGAAACGAATCTACGAAAAGGAGCTTCCCAAGGAGTTCCTGGCTGAGATGCCGGGAAAGCTGAAGCCACTTAACGGACTGGCTGACGCGCTCCCGGCGAAATCGAAGCAGGCGGTCAAGGAGCTTGTCCAGTTCGCTGACTCGATATCTTCCAAGAACCTGGACGATACAGTGCTAAAGCTTGCCGCCGACTACGCCAGGCTCTTCCTGAGCATCCACAAGGTGCCGCCCCATCCCTCGGAGTCGGTCTACCGTGAAGGCGCTATGATGCAGTTCTACAGGGACGAGGTGCTCAAAACCTACTGGAGCTTCGGCGTGGACAAGGTCAAGGAGTTCACCGAGCCTGAGGACCACATCGCCGTAGAGCTGGGCTTCATGATGTTCCTGTGCGACAAAGCCGCTGGTGCCTTGAAGAAGGGTGACTCCAAAGATGCCGAGAAGTACATCCAGGCACAGAAAGACTTCCTTGAAAACCACCTGGCTAAATGGGTGCCTAAGCTGGTCAAGGATGTCGTCGAGAATGCACGTACTCCCTTCTATAAGGGCGTAGCCGTCCTGACGCAGGAATGCATAGACATGGACGTCCCTGCCACCGCTGATATTCTAAAGCAACTCAAGAGTTAAGAGGAGAAATCGTATGGCTGGCGTTGTTGCCGTTTTGCCTCCACGCACGGGTTGTATGAACGGTAAGCTGGAGGTACAGACACAGAGATTTATCACTGTTGATGAACTGCGTACACACCTACCGTCTGCCAGGGCTTTTCTTGATGAAGTGACTAAGAAGGGCAGAAGGTACCTGTTCATAGACGGCTTCGGTGAGGTGCTGATGGAGGTAGATATTGAGGCGGCGGAATACAAATGGCAGACATCAGAGCACCCGCGAGGTGGATTTGCTTACAGCCTTTCCATGGACTTTGGTAGACGTCTGCCAAAGGTGCGGCTCAAGGAAATAGTCAACGTTGACCGGTTCATAGTTAATATTTGCAGCAAAGATTATCCCCGCGGCGTGACCGTTGACCTTATAAAGAGCGAGGTCACCTACGTCCACGACTGCCTCTGGGTCACTAAGGGGAAGGGCTGTGCCGCTGAGGCAAAGGACGTGCTGAAGATTCTGAAGTGGCTGGTTGAAGATAAGAAGTTCAAGCTCGCGGCGGATGGCGGCAAGCGGCGCTACCAGCAACTGGTAGCCTTGCTGGGCGGGAAATAGTTTTTGGAGAGCGTAATGAGTGTGACGAAGAATGATTATTCCAAAGCAGTAAGCGTATTGAGTGATGTTTTTGGCTCGTTCCATTCTGGCGATAACCTGATGAAGAGTATCACGCCAAAAGAGATAAAGGAGATACAGAAAGAGAAAAAAATCTACACCAGCACATTCGGTGGCGGCGTCGTTTCCACGGTAAAGAACGGCAGGGTGATAAAGACCGACCCGCTACCCATCCCTGAGGACGTACGCCAGTACGAAATCAAGGCAAGGGGAAAGGTCTTCACGCCACCGCGTAAGTGCCTCCCCGATATGTGGGGTCACGGCTACCGGAGATGGATATATGACCCGGCTCGGGTCAGATACCCGCTGAAAAGGGTAGGCTGGGAGCCTGGGGGAAAAGGGAAGTATGATAACAGGGGTCTCTCAGAGTTCGTAAGGATAAGCTGGGACGAGGCGATTGACCATGTAACCGGCGAGCTAAAGAGAGTCAAGGAGACCTACGGCAGTGCCGCAATAACCTACATGGACACCTTTCACACCACCTGGGGCACCATACACGGTATGGGCACCGAATACACCATTATCCCCAGATTTCTTAACATTCTGGGTGGGTTTACGGAATATACCATCGGTACCTCAAGCTGGGTGGGATGGGTATCCGGCGCTTCCTTCATGTACGGCTTCTGGTGGGCGAACGCCACATCGGAGGGGCATGACACCCTCGCCGACTCGCTCCAGAACTCCCGCATGGTGGTCTATTGGGCTATTGACCCCACAAAGTCCACCAGGATGTACCACGGGCACGAGATGGAGCCCTGGCGGCACTGGGTCAGAGAAGCCGGCATCAAGACCGTTATGATTTCGCCTGAGGTCAATGACACCGCGGTAGTCCATGCCGATAGATGGATACCGATTTTTCCGGGATATGACGCCGCAATGGCGGCCGCCATAATGTACGTGTGGATTACCGAAGGCACTTATGATAAAGAGTATGTCAAGACCCATACCGTAGGCTTCGAGGAGCTCAAGGACTATATCGTGGGTAAGGAAGACGGCATACCCAAGACTCCTGAATGGGCTGAGAAAATCTGTGATGTAAAGGCGGATACCATCACCGGGTTAGCCAGGGAATGGGCGGCCGGTCCCACGACCCTTTACTGCCAGCTAAGTGGTGCCTGCCGTGGCTGGTACGGTCATGAGTGGACCAGGATGATGGTCGCCTTGCAGACCCTCCAGGGACTGGGTAAACCTGGCGTAAACATGGTGTCCTGGGGCTGGGCATCCGGTGGAGCGCCTTTTGACAAAAGCATCCGCATGCCCGGGTACACCACCGGAATAAAGCCGGTGGAGACTAAACTCTATCCCAACCCGGTACCGCAGAAGATGCATGCCCTGGATGTCTCCGATTGTATACTCCGTCCGCCGGTGAAGTGGCGCGGTGGCAGCACCGGTGCCACTTACTGGGGCGAGGAATTCTTCTATAACTACGAATACCCCATGCCGGGATACTCGGAAGTCAAGATGATAATGAGGCTCGGCGGCGGGCAGATACTGTCCTACTCCAACGTGAACTGGAGAGTCAGCGGCTATCTTACTCCCAAGATTGAGACGATAGTGATTGACGCCCTCTTCATGGAGCCCTGCACCTGGTATGCCGACATCGTCCTTCCCGCTTGCTCCGACTTCGAGAGAAACGATATCAGCATGCTTGGCTGCGGCGGGTTGTACATCCCGTACTCAGGGAGCGCCAACCACCAGATAGCCTTATACCATAAGAAGTCAATCGAGCCGATGGGCCAGTCAAAGAGCGATATGGACATATACTACAGCTTCGCCAGGAAGATGGGTATCTATGAACAGCTATCCGAGGGTAACACAGAGGAAGACTGGATAAAGAAGCTATTTTATGCTTCATCTATCTGCAAATACGTCACCTACGAAGAATTCAAGGAGAAAGGCTACTATGTATTCCCGTTCCCGGAGAAATACGAACCCACCCCGGCGTTAAGATGGTTTTACGAAGAAGCCGACGGGCTTTGTACGCCCTCCGGCAAGATTGAGCTTTATTCTCAGGTGCTGGCTGACTTCTACGGCGAGAAGAACCCGGAGATAGCGCCGGTGCCAAAGTTCATCGAACCGAAGGATGGCAGGAGAAGCGATTTTGCCAAGAAGTATCCGCTGACCATCTTCGTCACGCATCCCAAGTTCAGATTCCATACTATGCAGGAGAACGTCACCTGGCTACGCAAGCTTCACAAGATGAAGGGACCAGACGGACATGAATATGAACCTGCCTGGATAAGTGGGGAGGACGCCGTAGCCAGGGGGATAAAGCAGGGAGACATAGTGCAGATATTCAATGACAAGGGCAAGTTACTGGCTGGCGCCCACGTCACGGAGAGAATAAAGCCCGGGGTGGTGAGGATGTTCTACGGTGCCAACTGGTTGCCAGATGACCGCACCAAGCCCGGTAGCCTTGACAGAGGCGGCTCTGCCAACGTATTGACCTCGAACGAGCCGGTATCAGTTCACGCCCACCTGCACAGAATCGAGCATATCATGGTAGAGGTACGCAAGTGGGAGGGACAGAATTGAAGTACGCACTATTGATAGATGTTAATCGATGTAGCATTTGTTTCGCCTGTGAGGTTGCCTGCAAAGATGAGTTTGTTGGCAATGCCTATCCTCCATACAGTGCGACTCAGCCGGATGTAGAGCAGGAATGGATAAAGCTACAGGAGTTCGAGAAAGGGAAATATCCCTACGTCAAAGTTTACCCGATTCCCCTGCTGTGCATGCACTGTGAAAACCCGCCGTGCATTAAAGCCTGCCCGGTCCCGGGCGCTATATACAAGACCGAAGATTCCGTGGTTATAATCGACCCGAAGAAGTGTGACACGGGTGAATGCAGCACCAAGCCCTGCGTCAAAGGTTGCCCGTGGGGGGTGATATTCTTCAACGAGGAGAGCAATATCTCGCAGAAGTGCACCCTGTGTATCCACAGGCTGAAGGAAGGGCAGGAGCCGGCGTGCTTTGACGCCTGTCCTTCGGGTGTTTTCCTGTTCGGTGAGGAATCCGAGATATTGAAGGAAGTGAAGAAGCGCGGCGCCAGGCCGATGAACCCCGAGTATGAAGCCGGACCGAGGGTCTACTATATCGGTCTGCCGTCGGTAACGCTCGCCGGTCATATCATAGGTGAGCAGAGCCTGATGGATATACCGGATGCCAAAGTTGCCATCACCGAAAAGAAGAGCGGCTCGGCGGTCTCCTGCAAGAGCGATATATCCGGCAACTTTGTGTTTGAGAACTTGAAGGCGGGCGCAACATATTCTGTAGATGTTCAGTGCCGTGGCTATAAGCCGAAGACTATTGGCAATGTCAAACTTGATATTGAGTACAAGCACCTCGGAGACTTAAAGCTGGCTAAAGCCACGAAGAAATAGCGGTTAACCCGATTGTAAAAAAATAACGCCCCTTGTGCAGACGCACAAGGGGCGTTATTTGCTTCATCAGGAGCTTTTTAACCAGTGAACCAGCCATTGCTTAAATATTCTATCATGCTGAAGGGCAAAAAAGTCCAAATCTGTAACTTTCTTCAATCTTCTGCTATCATCTATTACGAACTGCGAGAAATATCATGACTATCTGGCTCAGTATTATAGCTCTGGCAATTGCGCTTCTGCTGCTGTTCGGTTTCCAGCGCGTGTATACTCCTCGGCAGACGAGCCTCGAGGGGATAGAAAGCCCGGAAGCCGTCCAGGCGTATGACCGCATCAGCCGGTGGCCTCAGTTCGGGATGTTGCGCCGCATGGTGGTGAGGGAGCTCAAGAGACACCGCCCCGGGGGAACTATTGTAGATGTCGGTTGCGGACCCGGCTACCTGGTCACACTGATTGCGCAGTCATTCCCCTATTTGAAAATCATCGGTATAGACATTTCAGAGGAAATGATGCAGACTGCGAAGCGCAACCTGACGAACCAGGGCTTCGGTGAGCGGGTGGAGTTCCGCCGGGGTGATGCCGGAAACATGTCTCTTTCGGACGCCTCGGTGGATTTTGTCATCAGCTCGCTATCTCTTCACCACTGGTCCTTCCCCAAAATGGTACTGCTGGAGATTCACAGGGTGCTGAAGCCTTCAGGACAGTTCTTAATCTTTGACCTGCGCAGGGATAGCCTGAGGGGGTTTTACTGGCTCCTTCACTTCGCCAAGAACGTTGTCTTGCCGTCAGCCATGCGCCACATCAACGAGCCGGTAAACTCCGTGTTATCGAGCTACACGGCTTCCGAGATTAGGGAGCTTCTCTCCTTAACCCAATTCGCAAAAACGGGCATCACACCGGGTTTCGGATGGATGTTCATCTGGGGGCAGAAGTCATAGGTGCTACCGAATTTAGCTATCAGCTATCAGGCATCTGTAGGGTGGGTGTCCGCCTGAGGCGGACGATTTCATCGGGGGCGCAACCCACCGCTCCGCTCAGGCGGATTCAAAATGGTGGGTTGCGCTTCGCTTCACCCACCCTACGTTGCTCTGGATTAAGCAGGAAACACCGTAATGTCTATGTCATTCTGGCGAAACTTGTCCCGTTCCCGTATCCAGTACGGGACAAGACTTGATACGGGAGCCAGAATCCAGAAGAGTGTCATTGAATAATAACTCCGTATTGATTCTCCGCTTATGGCGGACTGGAATGACAGCGATGTGCACTGTTTTTTAATTCAGTGTAAAATAAGTTGATAGAAATGAGCGTGACAGTAGTAATACCGCATTTCTGGGGCTACCTGGTAAATGGCGTCAAAGAGGTGGATGTGGATTGCCGTACGATTGGCGAATGCCTGACCGCTCTGACGGAGCATTTCCCGCAGTTGAATGACCTGCTATTTGATAAAAAGGGTAGACTGCATGGCTTTATAGATATCACCGTCAACGAAAAGAGCGCTTATCCGGATGAACTCAATAAACCGGTGAACGACGGTGATAAAGTATTTATAGCTAATATCATAGCGGGTGGGTGAGAAAGTAATTGTCGTGAGAGGAGACGAAGATGGAACATCGCACTGGCAGATTACTGAGGGTAGACCTTTCAACGGGAAGAGTCACCAGGGAGATGGTAGATGAGCAGACCGCCCTGGACTTCGTTGGCGGAAGAGGGTTCGGCATCAATTACCTTTACAGGGAGGTGGCTCCCGGTACCGAGCCCCTGAGCGAAAAGAATAAGCTGATTCTGGTAAACGGGGTGCTGGCGGGAAGCTCGGTTCAGGCGGTCGCGCGCTGGATGGCTATAACCAAAAGCCCTCTGACCGGGACTTTTTTCCGCTCCGTAGCGGGGGCTGACTTCGGCGCCTGGCTTAAGTTCGCCGGCTATGACCTCATAATCATCGAAGGCAAGGCGGAGAAACCGGTCTATATCCATCTGACCGCTGACGGTTGTCAGATTCTTGATGCCGGACATCTGTGGGGCAAAGACACCAGAGTGACCCAGCAGTGGTTGAGCCAGCAATACGGTCAAAATACCAGAACTGCATGTATCGGACCGGCGGGTGAGAATCTGGTCAGGTACTCCGCTATCGTTTCCGGCAGGAGGACGGCGGGCAGAGGCGGGACAGGCACAGTGATGGGTTCCAAGAACCTCAAAGCAATAGCCATTACCGCACAGAGAAGTATGTCAAACGAATCTGAGGCTCTCAGGAATCTTATCAGGCGACAGGTTGACATAATGCGCACCAACAAGGCTTTCATCCACCATAAAGAGATGGGCACCACCGAAACTCAGGATGTCACCAACAGATTGGGCATATTTCCCGTTAAGAACTACCGTTTGGGCAAGCACCCGGACCATGAGAAGCTCACCGGCGCGGAGTACCGCAAGCTCAGGGTGGGTGAGTTCGGCTGTTATAGCTGTGCGGCGCGCTGTGGCAAAGCCCATCTGGTCACCTCGGGCGCCTACAAGGGAGCGACCAGCGAAGGGCCCGAATACGAGACCATCTGGTCATTCTCTGCCCCGATTGAGAACTCGTCCATAGAAGCCACCATCGCCGCCGACGAGATATGCGATGACATGGGGCTGGATACCATAAGCACCGGAGCCTGCATAGGCTTTGTCTATGAGCTTTATGAGAGGGGCATATTAAAGAAGAAAGACGTTGATGGGCTTGAGCTATCGTACGGCAATCATGAATCGATGCTGGCTCTCGTCAGGAAGATAGCCTTGCGTGAAGGTATTGGCAATCTTCTGGCGGAAGGCACGGCGCGGGCGGCGGCGACTCTGGGCGCTGAATACTATGCCATGCACGTGAAAGGTCTGGACCTGCCCGCCTACGACCCGAGAGGAGCGAAGTCACAGGGCTATAACTATGTTACCTCGAACATCGGGGCGAGCCACTGCTTTGGCTATGCCAGGCAGGAAATATTCGGGGCAACCGTGCCCAGACCGGTAGACAGGTTTGCCGAGGCGGAGAATGCCGATATAGTGATTTACAATCAGAACCTAACCGCCATGGGAGAAGTAGGCATAATATGCAGCTTTTCCCAGGGGTGGGGATGGTTTCCGGAAGTGTATGGCAAGATGCTTGCCGCCGTTACCGGTGTGGAGCGGTTAGCCGATTTGGGCTATCTCACTACGGTAGGCGAGCGTATTTTCAACCTGGAGCGGGCGTTCAATGTCCGTGAGGGCTTTAGCCGCAGCCATGATAACCTGCCGAAGAGGATAACGAGCGAGCCGCTGGTTACCGGCGGAACGCCGGGCGAAGGTCAGGTGGTGAGAGAGCTGGATAAATTCCTCGACCGCTACTACCAGCTTCGGGGCTGGACAAAAGAAGGTGTCCCTTCAGCACAGAAACTGAAAGAGCTTAACCTGGGCTCCGTATTGGAGGACATGGCTAAATCCTGAAGCTGGTCACCTCCAGAGACGCGGCGGGCAATGGCTCTGTGTCCAGCGACTTTACCTTTATCACGCCTAAACCCCCTGACACCGCGCCACCCATAATCACCACTGTTTCAGCGACTGCCGCCAAGACATCAGTCACAATCACATGGCAGACAAACGAGGCATCTGATTCTCTGGTAGAGTACGGACTGAATGCCAGCTATTCGCTAATAAAGCTGACCCGGCGCTGGAAAACAGTCATAGCATCGCTCTGACGGGACTTACGGCAGGAACGACCTATCACTGTTTGGCGTGCCACGGTACCATGTGCCAGGTCAGCATACTCCATCGCACAGAGAGCTTCCAGTCCTTTGTTCTGGAGTGTGTTCACAAAAGGACGGGATTGTATATTCGGACTAAAGGATATGGCTCAGTAGGATCCTCAACCCGATCATAATAAGGATTATCCCTCCAATCAGTTCAGCCCGTTTGCCAATCAGTTTACTCGATTTCTTACCTACTACGAAGCCAGTTACTGTAATCAGAAAAGCAACTACGCCTATAGTAAGGCTAGCCACCACCATATTCACTTTCAGAAATGCGAAGGATAGCCCGACTGCAAGGGCGTCTACACTTGTTGCTATCGATAGCATCAGAAGCGGGAAACCTCTAGTGTTATCCGTCTTCTTTGCACCGTCACGGTCTCGTTGAAATGATTCCCATAACATCCTTCCACCCACAAAAGCCAGCAAAATGAAGGCCACCCAGTGATCATATTTGCCTGTGAATTCTACAACCGTTCTCCCTGCTAGCCATCCCAATACCGGCATCAAAGTCTGAAACAATCCGAATGATGAGGAGACCCGCAATATGTCTACCGAGGAATGCTCTTTTTTTTGAGATACTGCTGCTCAATGCAACGGCAAAGCAGTCTGCTGACAAGCCAACAGCAATAGCCAAGATCGACAGAAATTCTACGGTAGTCACCTGAAAAAGTATATGTCACGTTCGGAAAAGTGTCAAAGCTGCAGATTAGGAGCAGAATTAGTCACCTAGTAAGATTCTTCTCGCTGGGAACCCACGGAAAGGTTACCGAAAAGACTCTCTCTGAAAACGGACGGCAGTGACGGCGAACGGTTCTAGGTATTGTCCCCCTTGGTGGGGCATTGGGGGACAGTTCCCGAACTTTAATAATCTCCTAATCTCGAATACCCCGACCATCGTGGTCGGGGATGGAATACTCCCTGCGAATGCAGGGCAAACGAAGTTTGGAATCATCAATACCCCGACCGTAAGGTCGTGGGAACATTTATTTTACTCTTTACTTTTTAGCTTTCAGCGATTCGAAATCAGGAAAGCTACAAGCCCCAGCCGATTCGAAAACCGTGATGTACTGCATTCCGGATGCGCGGCTGGTAAGCTTCAGCAGAGTCACCGATAACGTAGAGCTCTTTCAGCTTCCCCTTCAACTGGTCGGCTAATTCTGCGTTGGGCTTCTGAGCTGGAGCCAATACCACGCTATCTGCCTCAATGAACTCTCTCTTGCCATCAATATTAACCATAACACCTTTGGCGGTTATTTCTTCTGTCTTAGCGTTTGCCTCCACCCGGACGCCCTTCTGCTTCAGCCTGATTAAGAGCAGTTCCCTGGTAACCCCCATGTCACCGGCAATCAGACCGATGCCGGACACTCGCACCAAGTTTACCTTTTTACCTTTATCGGCTAAAACCTCTGCGGTCTCACAACCTGTACGACCACCGCCCACTACAACTACCCTGTCACCAACCTCTTTTTTGCCCGTCAATACATCAACAGCCAGGGACACGTTTCCTTGATTTATCCCCGGAATAGAGGGAATTTTCGGCATAGAGCCGGTAGCCACTATCACTGCTTCTGGGTTTACCTTTGAGACCAGCGCGGGTGTACCCCTTTCCTTAAGATGGATTTCCACACCTAGCTTGGTAATCTGCCCGGCAAGCCAATCAGTGAAACCCGCTATCTCTTTCTTGTACGGCGGTACGGCGGCTGGTATCATCTGCCCTCCCAGTTTGTCTCCCACTTCGTATAGGCTGACCTTATGTCCTCTAAGCGCGGCAACCCTGGCGGCTTCCATCCCGGCTGGTCCGCCGCCGATGACCAACACCTTCTTCGGTTTTTTAGTCGGCTTTAAAGTATAAAACCTCTCATTGCCACAAGCGCCATTCACGGTACAGCCAACTTTAACTTTGTGGAAGATATCATCAACACATTCATTACAGGCGATGCACATCCGTATGTCATCAACCCTGCCTTCTCTGGATTTGTTAGGCATCTCCGGGTCAACCATTAAGCCTCTGCCGATGGCAATAAAGTCCGCCTTGCCTTCTCGCAAGACCTGCTCCGCCAGCACAGGATTATTCAGCCTGCCCGCGACCATCACCGGTATTTTTACCACTTTCTTAATTTCGTGAGCCAGGGGCACCAGGCAACCCGGCACTTCGGTGGAAGGCTGAATCATCTTATACCATGACTCGTTGGTGCCAGCCGTAACGCTGATACAGTGTATGCCCGCCTCTTCAAACATACGTGCGATAATGCGGCTCTCCTTAAGTGTAATGCCATCTTTAGGAATAAAATCGTCAGCATTTATCCTGACACCAAAGGGGAAATCATCACCGACCTTGCTTTTGACCCGCTCAACAATTTCCAGAAGAAAGCGCATCCTGTTGTCCAGACTGCCGCCGTATTTATCAGTTCTGACGTTAGCGGCAGGGGTAAGGAAGGTGCTCAGCAGATAGCCGTGAGCACAGTGCAGTTCAAAATAGTCGAAGCCAGCGTATTTAGCTCTTCGCGCTCCCTCTCCGAAGGCTTCCACTAGCTCTTCAATCTCTTCAATGGTCAAGGCATGTGGCACCTCTCCCCAGCGTGGGTCCTTAATGGCTGATGGTCCTACCGGTTGCATGCCGATGATGTCCTTGCGACCTTGCCTGCCACCGTGATATATTTGGGTGCCAATCTTAGCTCCGTAGCGATGGACGGCGCTGGTTAATTTTTTGAGACCGGGGATAAAATCATCCCGGTACAGCCCTGCTATGGTAGGTGAGCTCTGCCCGGTAGGATGCACCGGACTAGCCTCAATAATTATCAGAGCTGCACCGCCTTTGGCTCTCTTAGCATAATAATCAACAGCGCTAGCCGATACCAATCCGACTCTGTTGCAATGGTTTACTACCATAGGAGGCATAGCGATTCGGTTACGCAACTCCATAGTGCCGATACGTCCCTTTTCAAACAGTTTCTCAAACATTACATTCCTCCTGATAACTAGTTCATACGTCTGCCGCCGTCAACAAGCAGTGTCTGTCCGGTTATAAAATCGCTGTCATCACCTGCGAAGAAAACTACCGCGCCGGCTATGTCATCCGGCAGTGCCACACGACCCATCGGTGTCTGGCTCATAACGCTCTGTCTCCATTCCGTCAAACCTTCCGTAGCTGGCGTGTCGGTCCAGCCAGCCGCAACTGTATTAGCGCAAATGCCGTATTTTGCTGTTTCCGAAGCCAGACACCGAGTAAGCGCAATAACAGCACCCTTGGAAGCAACATAATGACTGGAGTTAGGCGAACCCACAAAAAAGGAGTTGGAGCCGATATTGATAATTTTGCCCTTGCCCTGCTTCTTCATCTGGGGAAAAACCGCCCGACAACAGAGCAGAACACCTTTGACGTTCACCGCCATTACCCTGTCCCATTCATCGAGTGGTAACTCGTTAAATGGTTTGACCGTTAATCCAGCCAGCATGCCGGCGTTATTGACCAGAATATCAATACCGCCAAACGCATCTATCGCTTCCTTTGCCATGCGCAGAGTATCTTCCTCAGAGGAGACATCAGTTTTGATGGCTATCGCCTGTCCGCTTTTAGCCTTAATCTCCTTTGCTGTCTGTCGTGCCTCTTTCTCCAGAACATCTGCCACAATGACCTTAGCTCCTTCTTTCGCCAGTCTCAAGCAGAGCGTCTTGCCGATACCCCTGGCGCCACCGGTCACTATGGCAACCTTACCCTCTAATCTATTCATTGGAACACCTTGCTCAGTGCATTCTCCTGCCGCCGTCAACAATCAGTGTCTGTCCGGTGACGAAGTTGGAGTCATCGCTGGCGAAGAAAATGATGGCACCGGCTACATCGCCGGTTTGCGCCAAACGCCCAAGAGGCGTGTTGGCTAAAGTGACTTTTCTAAGCTCCGTTAGATCCCTGGTAGCTTCGGTCTCAACCACGCCGGGAGCCACGGAGTTAACACAAATGCCGTACTGTGCTACTTCGTTAGCCAGGCATCTTGTGATGGCAATAACACCAGCCTTAGAGGTAACGTAGTGAACAGAGTTCGGTGAACCACCGAAGAAGGCGTTAGAGGATATATTTATAATCTTGCCATTGCCCTGCTTCTTCATCTGAGAAAATACCGCCCGGCAACAGAGGAGAACACCTTTAACATTCACGGCAATAACTTTGTCCCATTCTTCAAGAGGTATTTCTGTGAACGGCTTTCTGGTCAATCCAGCCAGCATGCCAGCGTTATTGACCAGAATATCAATCCCGCCGAACGCCTCAACTGCCTTATTAGCCATGCGCTGAGTATCTACCTCAGAGGAAACGTCGGTCTGGACGGCTAGGGCTTCGCCACCTTTGGACTGAATCTCTTTAGCCGTCTGCTTTGCTTCCCTGTCAAGGACATCAGCAACGACAACTTTTGCTCCTTCCTCAGCCATTTTCAGGCAGAACGTCTTACCCATGCCCCTGGCACCGCCGGTGACGATTGCTACTCTACCTTCCAGTCTCATGTATTATTCCTCCGTGGTTAATACTGAAGTGCTCTTCACAAAGATTGGTAGCCAAAAGCCAGCCAGCCGCCATCCACAGGCAAGGTGACGCCTGTTATATGCTTGGCATCATCTGAGACCAGGAATAAGGCGGCGTTGGCGATGTCCTCA
>JAUYDO010000066.1 GCA_030691835.1 Dehalococcoidia bacterium
TTGAAATGCCTTTTACGCCTGTAGGTATCGAGCGTATTTATATGCTCATCCGCTTGTATCACCACATCACCGCCCCCGCCTCCGTCACCACCATCCGGACCCCCGAAAGGGACAAACTTCTCCCTGCGGAAGCTTATCGCACCATCGCCCCCGTCCCCGGCCTTAACCATCAGCATCACTCTATCGAACATTTATCTAACTATAATAACTACATATTTTATCTAATTATATCGTATATCTTTAGTTATGGTATTACCAGTAATAAGCGATTGAGCATGTAGTACAGGCATGAACACAGATGCAGGGAGCTTATAGTTCGATTATAGTAGGAGGTGTGGGATGGGTATAGGCGGCTTATAGCAGAAGGGTCAGGAGTTTGCGGTATTGCGCTGGACTCGTCCTGAAGGCTCGTCCTGAAGGAGCGACACCTGCTCCTGTATAGCGGCGATTTTCTGCTTAAGCTCTGTATCCTGCTCTATGTTGGAGGCTATCTTTCTGCAAGCCTGGCTTACCGTTATCGCCTGCCTATCACCGAGCTCTTTACCTATCTGGGTCAGAGACCACTCCGTCTCGCTTCTGAGCATGTACATCGCTACCTGGCGGGCGAGCACAGTCTGCTTATCACGTTTGTGACTCTTCAGGTCGGGCATGGGTATCTGGAAGTATCTGGCGACCGTTTCCAGCAGAAGGGAAGGCGGTGGAGGTAGCTTCGGCTGTTTGGGAGCTATGTCCACCATAGCCTCAGAAGCTACGGTCGGGGTGACCTGGACTCCCAGAAGTTTGGCATAGGCGATGACCCGGTTAAGAGCGCCCTCCAGCTCCCTGATGTTCAGCTTGATGTGCTCGGCGATAAGGTCCAGCACGTCCGGTGTAACGTTTACCCCCTCTTTCCGGGCTTTGGTGCGCAGGATGCTCAGACGGGTGCCCAAATCGGGCGGCTGAAGCCCTGCAGTCAGACCCCACTCCAGGCGGGAGCGCAGGCGCTCCTCCATCATGGGTATGGACCTGGGCGGCCGGTCGCTGGTTACTGCTATCTGCCGGTCGGTGTTATGCAACTCGTTAAAGATGTGAAAGAAGCTCTCCTCCGTTTGTTGCTTACCGCTGAGGAACTGGATGTCATCCACAAGCAGCATTTCGGCGCTCCGGTATTTGGTGCGGAAGTCCTCAGTACTCCTCTCCCTTATGGAGCTGACAAACTCGTTGGTGAACTGCTCGGCGCTGGTGAACAGAACGCGCTTGTGCTCAGCTTGAGCCACGTGCCCCATGGCGTGCAGAAGGTGGGTCTTGCCCAGACCGCACCCGCCATAGATGACGAGGGGGTTATAGCTTCTCTGACCCGGCTTCGCCGCCGCTCCCATGGCGGCGGCATAAGCCAGCCGGTTGCAATCGCTCACGACAAAGGAGTCGAAGGTGTACTGCAAGTTGAGCCTGGGCTGTTTGGGCGGAGCCGGCAGTTGTGCATAGCCACCGTAAGTCATCGTGCGGTTCTCCTGCTCGTTATTAACGGAAAAAACAACCGTCACTGGCTTTTGCAGGAGACCGATTAGCGTCTTTTCGATTAGAGAGCGCTGGCTCTTGTCCAGGTACTCGGCGATGAAGGTGTTGGGCACGCCGACAACAAAATGGTCACCCTGGTAGCTCAAGCCGGAAGTCTTCTCGAACCAGGTACGGTAGTTTGATTTATTTATCTGAAGCTCTAGCTCACCTAGAGCGGTTTCCCAGATTTCCAGAGCCGATTTCAAGTGGTGCCTCTTCCCATTCAGACACAATACTACCCCCAAAGCACAAACGTAGAGGCTGCGCTAAAAGTCTGAAAGGTAACAGTGTGAAGTAACAATGTCTAGAATAGCCAGTCGGCGGTTTTGCTGGCAAGGTCTTGGCAGTGCACTGCTGGCGGTTTTTACCCCTGTCCTTTACTTGCGAACCCCTCAAAAACTCGCAATCTCTTAGTTATTGGAGTAAGTTAGACTCAAAGACGCTTGGTTGTTAGTAAAATATTTTGGTGTTACAATTTAGTCTATCGGAGGTGGGAATTGCGTATCGTATTCATGGGAACACCTGAGTTTGCGGTGCCGCCGCTGGAGCACCTTATCATCAACCGGCATGAAATCTTAGCAGTCTACACGCGGTCAGACAAGCCAGCCGGCAGGAGCGGCGCTCCGGTGCCGCCGCCGATAAAGAAATTTGCTCTGTCCCGCGGCTTGCCCGTCATCCAGACCAGCCTGAAGAAGCCTGAAGCGGTAGAGCAGTTAGCCTCATTCAATCCGGAAGCCGTGGTGGTCGCCGCCTTCGGTCAAATCCTGCCCCAGGCGGTACTGGACATCCCCTGCTACGGGTGTATCAACATCCATGGCTCTCTCCTGCCCCGGCACCGCGGCGCTTCACCCATCGCGGCGGCTATCCTTGCCGCTGATGAGTTCACCGGCGTGACCATAATGCGCATGGACGCCGGCATGGATACCGGACCGGTCTACACGAGAGCGCAGATTCCTGTCTCCCCGCAGGATACCACCGGTTCGCTGACCGTCAAGCTGTCCCAGATTGGTGCGCGCCTGCTACAGGAGGTGCTGGTGGGATTGGTGAGGGGCGAGCTTACACCGGAGCCGCAGGACGAACCCCGGGCTACTTACTGCAAGGAGTTCACCAAAGAGGACGGGCGGATTGACTGGCGACTGCCTGCGGAGGACATCTGGCGGCGGGTGCGCGCCTTTCACCCCTGGCCCGAGAGCTACGCCGCTTGGGCGGGTAAAACAGTGAATATAATTGAAGCGGTGCCTCTGGACCAGGAAGGGACTGTCGAGGCGGGGCGTGTAATAGCCCTGACGCCGGTGCAAAAGGCATCAAGGGCGGGTTTCGGTGTGGGCACTGGCAGGGGAGTCCTTGGAGTCGTAAGAGTGCAACTGGAGGGCAAGCGGGCGATGTCCGCCGATGAGTTCCTGAGGGGTCAGCGCGAATTTACCGGCGCACTGCTGTCATAATTCCCGGGAACTGGGGCATAATAGATTTAGGCGCTTAACGATAAAATCTTGCGCAAAGCTTGTCCCCTTGTCGAGTATAGGTCAAGGGGCAGGCTCTGAACTTGATTCAGGATGGAAAAAACTGGCTTGCGGACAGGCAGGGTTCACCCAGAAGGTTCTCCCTGAAGGGACGCCTGTCCTACCGTCGGTACAACAGGCCTCCGTGCCTGTCGCGTCCTTTTCTTTTGGTTCCGGCTTGTCCGGGTTAGGGTATCAATTAGACAAGCATGACAGGGTTATGCCAGTGGAGTCATGGTCAGGAGTTTCTTGGCAAT
>JAUYDO010000140.1 GCA_030691835.1 Dehalococcoidia bacterium
TTTTCATCGCGGGCTCGATAGTCCTGGGTGTGTTCGCCGGCATCTGGCTGGACAACAGGTTCGGCACCCAACCTATTCTCACGATTATCGGTCTACTGCTGGGCTTAATTGTCGCCTTTTACGGCGTCTATCAAATGTTACTACCATTGCTAAACAATAACTCTAATAAGAGAGAGAGGAGATAACCAGAGGTGCCTAAACGTGGGTGTTTAGGTTGTTCCTTCCCCGTAATTATCGGGGTTGCGGTTATAGTTCTTGCTCTCCTTGTTGTTTCTCTTCTTGGCGGGCCAGTAGGTAGCAAATTATTAGGACTAGTTGGGATACATTTTGAGCTGCCAGCCTGGGCCAGCGTCTTAAAACCTGAACCTAAACTTCCGGCAGAGGCAATCTTGCATGTCGGTGGTTTTCTCATTACCAATACCATGATTGCCGCATGGATTACCACAATTGTGCTGGTGGTGGTATCTATCCTGGCAACAAGGCGCATGAAGCTTGTCCCCGCTGGATTGCAAGCGCTATTAGAATTCGTACTTGAATTGCTGCTTAACTTCTGCAACAGCGTTGCCGGTGAAAAGAACGGGCGTAAATTTTTCCCGGTGGTAGCGACAATATTCCTCTTTGTGATAGTCAATGCCTGCTTGAGCCTGATACCGGGCTACGGCTCTATAGTGGTTATTGAAGCAGGGCACAAAATGGTGCCGCTGCTCCGCGGCGCAAATACAGACCTCAATGTTCCTCTGGTCTTAGCGCTTTTCTCATTTGTGGCGGTAGAGTATTTTGGCATAAGAACATTGAAGCTACGCTATTTAAAGAAGTTTATTAATGTGAGCAAGTTGGGAAGTGGCGTCAAAATGCTCTTCATGGGCAAAGTTAAGTCTGCTTTTGCAGAAATCTTTTTTGGCATAATTGACGTGGCAGTTGGATTGTTGGAAGCGTTAAGTGAATTTATTCGCATCGTCAGCTTTACATTTCGTCTTTTTGGCAACATGACGGCGGGTGAAATACTGCTTCTGATAGCGGCTTTCCTTGTTCCCTGGGTGTTTCCGGTTATCTTTTATGGACTGGAGTTGCTGGTCGGTCTTATCCAGGCGGTTGTGTTCGGGGGTCTGACCCTGGTGTTCCTGACCATGGCTGTTGCCAGCCACGATGAGCACAGTGAAAAACATTGAGACCTGGTTACCGGTAATTGCCGGAAACCTCAATTTACTAAAAGAAGGGGGGAAGAAAAATGAATCCAGAGACAATGAATCCAGAGACTCTGAAGATGTTAGCCGCCGGTTTGGCTATGGGATTGGGTGCCCTGGGACCGGGAATCGGAATAGGCATCCTGGGGTACGGAGCCATGCAGGCGCTGGGACGCAACCCAGAAGCCAGAGGCCCAATTATGACCAACATGATTCTGGCCATCGCTTTTGCTGAGGCAATCGCCATTTATGCTTTGATTGTGGCTATCATCATTGCCCTTATCGCTTAAAATAATTTAGGAGCATAGTAATGGGAGAAAATGAGCTTCCAACATTCATAGCGTTAATCGCCGTGACCTTTATATTTATTGGCGTAATCGTAGCCATAGCGGCAGTTACCTGGGCATTCCTTCTGATTTAGTCCTTGTAACTGGCAGGTGCCGGAGTATTTTGGCTGAAACCTGACTCAGGCACAGGGAGGATATTGTGGAAGGACTTGGTATTAATTTACCGGTTTTGATATCACAGCTTGTGAATTTTATCATTCTTTTCGTCCTTCTTTACGTCGTCGCCTACAAGCCCATCATGAGGATGTTCGATGAGCGCTCCAGGAAGATTAAGGAGAGCATGGAGCAGACGGAGCTTATCAAACAGCAGGCGATGAATGCCGAGCAAGAGGTAAAGAAGCAGATTGAAGCCGCCAGCAAGCAGGGGCAGGAGATGATAGCCCGTGCCACGCGTACCGGCGAGGAAATGAGGCAGAAGGCTCAGGAGCAAGCGAAGCTGGACGCCGACGCCTTGATAGCCAAGGCACGCGTGGAGATAAAGGCGGAGCGCGATGACGCCATTGACCAGTTGCGCAAGGAGTTCGCCGACCTAACCATCCTTGCGGCGGGCAAGGTCATCGGTGAATCGCTGGACAAAGAGGCGCATCGCCAGCTTATCGATAAGGTATTGAAAGAAAGCACCACCCTCAAGAAGGGTTAATCTACAGGAGACAGGTTGGCAAGTAACGTTCGCGTGAGGCGCTACGCGCAGGCGGTATTTGAGCTTGCGCTGGAAAAAAAAGAGCTGGACCGGTGGCAGTCTGACCTGGTAAAGGTATCCGGTCGGGCACGGGATGCGGCGCTTGTTGCCGTAATGGAAAGCCCGAAGATAGGTTTTGAGGCTAAGGTTGAACTGCTTTCCGAGCAGGTTAAAGACTTAAACCCTCTGGCACGCAATCTGGTCCATCTACTGGTAAGTAAAGGCAGGTTCGGCATACTCGGCGAGATTGCCGGGGAGTATCAGCGCTTATTAGATAGCTACCGTGGCATAGGCAAGGCGGAGGTCTACACTGCTATCCCGCTTGATGAAGCGGATAGGCAGAGACTGGCTGAGCGCCTCGGCGCTATTTTTGATAAGAAGATGGTTGTTAAAGCAGAAGTTGACCCGGGCATAATCGGTGGCATTCTAGCCAGGGTCAACGGCAAACTCATAGATGGCACTACCCGTACGAAATTATCGGCGTTAAAAGACGAGCTGGCTGGCACTAGCACGTAATGAACTAGGTAGAAGGAGGTTACTTTATGCCCGAAGAAACGATTACTTCTGTCATGGAGGAAAAACGAATCTTTTATCCTCCGAAGGACCTCAGCGAAAAGGCTTACATCAAAAGCCTCGACGAATACCACAAAATCTACAAGAGGTCAGTAAGCGACCCCCAGGGTTTCTGGACTGAAGTTGCCGAGCAGATTGACTGGTTCAAAAAATGGGACAGGGTACTGGTCGAAGATTTTGCCAATGCAAAGCACGAATGGTTCGTGGGCGCTAAAATAAATGTCGCCTATAATTGCATAGACCGGCACCTGAAGACCTGGCGCAAGAACAAGGCGGCTATCGTGTGGGAAGGTGAGCCGGCGGGCGAGAGCAGAACGCTCACCTACGGACAGTTATATTACGAGGTCACGCGGTTTGCCAACGTGTTGAAGAAACTCGGTGTCAAAAAGGGTGACCGTGTCTGCATTTATTTGCCCATGATTCTGGAGCTACCGATTGCCATGTTAGCCTGCGCCCGGATTGGCGCTATCCACACCGTGGTCTTTGGCGGGTTCAGCGCCGAGGCACTGCGCGACCGCATCCTGGACAGCCAGGCAAGATTCCTAATCTGCGCTGATGGCTACTACCGCAATGGTAAGGTAATCAACAGCAAAGTCAGCGCTGATACCGCCCTGGCGGCTTGCCCTGATGTAAAGACCGCAGTCGTAGTAAAGAGAGCCGGGACCGAAGTCAGCATGAAAGAGGGCAGGGATGTCTGGTGGCATGAGGCGATTTCCGCCCCGGACATCAAACCCGAGTGCGCACCGGAGGTGCTCGATTCAGAAGACCCGCTGTTCGTGCTATACACCAGCGGCAGTACCGGCAAGCCGAAGGGCGTACTCCATACTCAAGGCGGTTACCTGGTCTACGTTTATATAACCACCAAGTGGGTATTTGATATGAAGGACGAGGACACCTTCTGGTGCACCGCCGACATCGGCTGGATTACCGGTCATAGCTATATTGTGTACGGACCGCTGTCTGTGGGTGCTACCAGCGTGATGTTCGAGGGCGTTCCACTCTATCCCAGGCCGGATAGATTCTGGGAGGTAGTTGAGAAGTACAAGATTAATATATTTTATACCGCACCCACGGTAATCAGGTCATTGATGAGGGAGGGTGTGGAATGGACGGGTACTCACGATTTGTCCTCTCTGCGTATTTTAGGTAGCGTGGGTGAACCTATCAACCCTGAAGCCTGGATATGGTACTACGAGAATGTCGGCAAGAGCAAATGTCCCATTGTGGATACCTGGTGGCAGACAGAGGCCGGCGGTGCGTTGATTTCTCCATTGCCCGGTGCCACACCGACCAAGCCCGGCTCAGCCACTCTGCCCTTCCCTGGCATTGTGCCGGCAGTGTTTAAGGGCGATTTCACGACCGCGGGTGTAAACGAGGGTGGCTATCTGGTAATCAAG
>JAUYDO010000267.1 GCA_030691835.1 Dehalococcoidia bacterium
TGTGCCGGCACCCCTGATTTCGAGGTCTTTCATAGCGATGCTGTAGCCGGCGCCAAGCTCGGTCGCTTCGAAGATGGTCTGAAGTCGCTTCTCGGCGGTGGGCGTCAGCCGATTACCGTGGTCGTACAGGAGATAGGCGTAAGCGAGGTTGGCGCCGCGTCCCACCCTGCCCCTCAGTTGATATAGCTGGGTCAGCCCGAACCTGTCCGCCCTGTTGACAATGAGCGTGTTGACATTGGGCATGTCCAGCCCGGACTCGATTATGGTGGTGCACACCAGCACATCGCTTTCGCCGCGGGCGAACTCGGTCATTACCCTTTCCAGCTTCTCCTCGGGCATTTGCCCGTGCGCCACGGCGAGCCGGGCTTCGGGCACCAGCGCCTGTAGCCTGGCGGCAATCACGGCGATGCCCTGCACCCGGTTATGGACGAAGAAGACCTGGCCGTTGCGCTCCATCTCCCGGAGAATGGCTTCCCTGACAAGCTGGTCATTCCACCCGGCGACGTAGGTCTTGATGGGCAGGCGGTCTTCGGGCGGCGTCTCCATTACGCTCATATCTCTGACGCCCACCAGCGACATGTGCAGGGTGCGCGGTATCGGCGTGGCGCTCAGGGTGAGCACATCAACCTCCTGCCTGAGCTTCTTGAGATGCTCCTTGTGGGCGACGCCGAAGCGCTGTTCCTCGTCAATGATAAGCAGACCTAAATCCTTAAATACAACGTCCTTTTGCAGTAGCCGGTGTGTGCCGATGACTATATCCACACTGCCGTTAGCCAGCCCGGTGAGGACTGTCTGCTGTTCTTTCCGGGTGCGGAAGCGGCTCAGCACCTCGACTCTTACCGGGAAGGAGCTCAGCCTCTGCTTGAAGGTGTCGTAGTGCTGTTGCGCCAGGACGGTGGTGGGCACCAGCACGGCGACCTGCTTGCCGTCCATGACCGCCTTGAAGGCGGCGCGGATGGCTATCTCCGTCTTGCCGTAGCCGACATCGCCGCAGACCAGCCGGTCCATGGGCTTGGGCTGAGACATGTCCGCCTTCACCTCCGCCTGAACTTTTATCTGGTCGGGGGTCTCGACATACGGGAAGGCGGCTTCAAGCTCACTCTGCCACACCGTATCGGGTGAGAAGGCGTAGCCGGGCATGGTCTGGCGCGAAGCATAGAGTTTCAGGAGGTCTTCGGCGATTTCCTCGACAGCCTTCTTGACCTTCTGCCTGGCGTGTGCCCACTCCTGAGTGCCCAGGCGGCTCAGTGTCGGAGCGTGCTCGGCAGCGCCGATATAGCGGCTTATGCGGTCTATTTGCTCGGTAGGGACGTAGAGCTTGTCTCCGGCGGCGTAGGTCAGCACCAGGTACTCCCGCTGGGTGCTGTCGGTGCTCATGTTTATTACACCGCCAAACTTACCGATGCCGTGCTCGATGTGTACCACGTAGTCGCCGGGCACCAGGTCAAAAAGTAGTTTATGACGCGTTGCGTGTTTCCGGGGCAGACGGCTTTCCTTGACGAAGCCGAAGATTTCGGAGTCGGTGAAGAGGTGTGTGTTCTGCATCACCCAGCCTTCAGACAGGAAGCCCTGTACCAGGGTCAGCGAGGCGGCGGGGGGGACTTCCTTGATTTCAGCCACCGGTTGTGCGATGACATCCTCTCCGGCGAATAGCTCGGAGAGGCGGCTTGCCTGGTTGCTGACGATTATCAAACGGTTCTGCCGTTTAACCATTTCCTTGACCTTCTGGATGAAGGTGGGCAACTGCCCGGCGTAGCTCGGAGCCGAGGCAAAGCCGAGGCGCTCCAGCCCGGCTCCGGGGCTGTCCCACGCAGAGACGCCCAGTGTCTGCTTCCGGCTTAAATCCAGCTCTTCCCATGCGAAATACGGTCTGGGGAAGTTGGATGGCAGTTCACCCGCTCTCAGCTTATCCTCGCGTAGCTCGATGGCTTCGGCATCGAGGTGCTTCATCTCCTCCCGAATCTGCGCCATTTCGTCCAGTACCAGAAGCCCGTTTGCGGGCAGGTAGTCCAGCAGGCAACCGTTGTTGAAAAGAGGCGCGTAGAAAGCCATATCGGGCGTCCTCTGCTCCTCGGCGAGTATGGTCAGCTCACGCTCAAACCTTTCTCTCGCCTCCGGTGAGCAGGCGGACAGGTCGAGGCGCTTCAGCGCTTTGCCGAACTCCGACTTATCCACGAGCAACTCCGTAGCGGGGCAGACGGCGATTGAGCTTGTCGTCCTCACCGAGCGCTGGGTCGCCGGGTCAAACAGCCGGATGCTTTCGATGGTGTTGCCCAGGAAATCCAATCTCGCGGGGAGGTCGCTGGCGGGCGGATAGATGTCTACGATACCGCCGCGGCGGCTCACCGTCCCCGGCACCTCCACCGTATTCTCCACGCGGTAGCCTGTAGCTTCCCAGCGCTTCAGCAGTTGGAGCGGGTCGACATTCATACTCGTCTCTACTGTGTGGCAGGCTGAGACGAAATCCTTTTGTGCAACCGTCTTCTGCATCAGCGCCGGCGCTGATGCGATGACCAGAGGATTCAGTTCCCTGGACAGGGTGAACAGGACTTCAAGCCTCGCCTGCTCCGTGGTGGAATCCGTAATGGTGCGCTGGTAGGGCAGGCTGTCCGGCTCGGGAAAGAGCTTTATAGCGCTCGAGCCGCTCCAGATGGCAATCTGCTCATATAGCCTCTTTGCCTTCTGCGGCTGTGCGGTGACCACCAGCACCGGCAGGCGCAGATGCAGGTACAGCGCGGCAATGAGATACGGCTTGGCGGCTTCGAGCGACAGCGCCTGAGCGCCGTCGCCCCGTAGCTTGCCCAGAAGCTCACGGTAAGCCGGCATCTTATTGATTAGGTTCAGCAGTTCATCCAGTTTCAGTTGCATTTTCCCAAACACCGTCAGGGCTAGCCCGCCAGAGGCGGGACTAGCCCTCCAGGAGAGATTTTAGCACTCTTTCCGGAGCTTCAGCAAACGTACTCAGCAAGCTTACCTTGTTCAACGTGCGCTAGACTGATATAATGATGTAGTTTGGCGAGGTTTTCAGTATTGGCTAAAGCGAACGAATCAGGTTCTCCCTGCAATCGAATAGTGCTTAAGTTTGGCACGAGCCTTCTCACCGGAGGTACCAAACAGCTTAATCCGGACGTGATGTCCAGGCTGGTCGCCCAGGTAGCACAGCTTCAGGGGCAGGGTAAGGAGATTCTGATTGTATCGTCAGGAGCTATAGCGGCAGGCAGGCACAAGCTGGGCATCAGCAAGAGAATAAAGGGCATCCCGTACAAGCAGGTGCTGGCATCGGTCGGGCAGAGCCGGCTGATGTATACCTATGAGCAGTTATTCGATGAGCACAATATCACGGTGGCGCAGGCTCTGCTGACCAGGGCGGACCTGTGCGACCGCGCCGGATATCTCAACGCGCGGAATACCCTGCTGGCTCTGCTTGAGCTAGGCGTGATATGTATCATCAACGAGAATGACGTGGTAGCTATTGAAGAGATAGAGGGCGCCAGGTTCGGCGACAACGACAATTTATCGGCGATGGTGGCTAACCTGGTTGATGCCGATTTGCTGGCAATCCTGACTGATATAGGAGGGCTTTATACCGCCGACCCGCGCCAGAATCCTGACGCCCGCCTGATTCCGGAGGTGAGCACGGTGGACGAAGCCCTATTCCGCCTTGCCTCAGGCTCAAAGAGCGGGCTGGGCACCGGCGGCATGGTCACCAAGCTGGAAGCCGCCAGAGTGGCGACCGCCTGCGGGGTTACAGTGGTCATCGCCAATGGCAATGAACCCGATGTTGTCAGGCGTCTCGCGGCGGGCGAGGCTGTGGGTACCCGTTTCCTGCCCGCTCGGAGTAAACTGGAGAGCCGGGAGCGCTGGTTGCTCAGCGGTCTCTCCACAAAGGGCAAGCTGGTGGTTGACGCCGGCGCCGCGGCAGCGCTCAAGAAACAGAACAGCAGTCTGCTGGCGGCTGGTATACTAGAGGTAGAGGGGCATTTCCAGCGCGGCGACGTGGTAAACATCTTTGACCCGGAGGGAGCGCGCCTGGGCAGCGGCATGATTAACTACAGCTCGGAAGATGTCTGGAAGATTAAGGGAGTGCATTCGAGGAAGATAGCCAGCCTGCTTGGCTATGACTATGGCGACGAGGTAATACACCGCAATAATCTGGTAATAGTCTAGGAGGAAGTGAATAACTAAATGGGTAGCGTACTCAAGTGGCGCAGAAAAAAGATGAGCAAGAAACACCATAAGAGGGTGCTCAAGCTGAGCCGGGCACAAAGAAGACGCTCCGGCAAGTAACGATAACGTCATTACGAGACCGCCAAAGGCGGGCGAAGCAATCTCCTCCGTCCTTATTATCTGCATTATCTGCCTGTGAGATTGCTTCGCTGTCCCGGTGAATCGGGACTTCCTCGCAATCCCTCATGTCTCTTGTCAGAG
>JAUYDO010000055.1 GCA_030691835.1 Dehalococcoidia bacterium
AGGGCAGGGGCTATGTGCTGCGGCGGCTTCTGCGCCGTACCGCCCTGTTCGGCAAGAGGCTGGGCATGGAGACATTTCTGGCTCAGACGGCTCAGGCGGCTATCGAGCACATGAGCCATGTGTACCCTGAGCTTGGGCAGAGACGCGATTTGATTCTTAAGGTGGTTGAGCTGGAGGAAGCCCGATTCGCCGAGACGCTGAACACCGGTCTCGCCCTCCTGGACGAAATCATGGCTGGTGAATCAGTCAAGCTGAAGGGCAAGATTTCCGGCGAGGACGTATTTAAGCTGTATGACACCTACGGCTTCCCGGTGGAGCTGACCAGAGAGATAACCACCAGAGCCGGCTTTGCGCTCGACCAGGAAGGCTTCGAGAGGGAGATGGAGCGTCAGAGGGAGAGAGCCCGCGCTGCGCATAAGTTCGACATCCCGAAAGAAGCCCGCGCGGAGGTAGGTCACCTCGAGAAGACGCTGTTTGTCGCCTATCATCATCTGAAGTACAAATCAGCCATCGTTGACATATTGGTGGACAGCCAGTCCGCGCAAACAGCCCTCGAGGGGCAGGAGGTGAGCCTTATCCTGGAGGCAACGCCGTTCTACGGTGAGATGGGCGGACAGGTAGGTGATACCGGCGTGATAAAAAACCCGTCCGGGCAGTTCACGGTTACCAATACCGTCAGGCTCGGCGCTAACATAATCGCGCACCAGGGCAAGGTCGCCTCGGGTAAGTTCAGCATCGGTGACGAGGTGGAGGCGGAGGTTGACCGTGAGCGCCGCCTCGACATAGCGCGCAACCACACGTCAACGCACTTGCTCCAGTTTGCCCTGAGACAGGTGCTGGGTCAGCACGTCCAGCAGAAAGGCTCGATGGTCGGACCCGCCGAGTTCCGGTTCGATTTTTCGCACCTGACGGCACTGACGCCCGCGGAGATTCAGCAGGTCCAGCATATCGTCAACGCAAAAATTCGGGAGAACCTTATTGTCTCCGCCGACCAGATGCCCCACAAAAAGGCAATCTCTGACGGCGCTATAGCCCTCTTTGACGAAAAGTACGGCGATATAGTGCGGGTGATAAAGGTGGGTGACCCGGCGATAAGCGCGGAGCTGTGCGGCGGGACTCATGTCTCCGCGACAGGGCAGATAGGCTTTTTCCAGATTGTTACCGAGAGCAGTATCGGCGCCGGGTTGCGGCGCATCGTTGCCGTGACCGGCAGGGGAGCCGAAGCCCTCGTCGCCCACAACCAGACCTGCCTGATAAAAATCGCCGAGCTGCTGGGAAGCTCGCCGCACGGCGCTCATGAGAAGGTGGCGGCTTTGCTTCAGGAGCTTGAAGAGGAGCGCAAGCGGGGTCTAAATATAGAGCGGGAGCTTGCCCGTAAGACCGCCGATTCACTGCTGTCCCAGGTAGAAACGGTCAATGGCGTGAAGGTGCTCGCGGCAAAGGTGCCCAACTCGAGGCTTGAGTCTTTGCGGGATATGACCGACATACTTAAAGAGCGAATCCAGAGCGGTATCATCGTGCTGGGCACTGTATATGAAGATAAACCGGCGTTCGTGGCGGCGGTCACCTCCGACCTGACGGCGAAAGGGTATAATGCCGGGAACATAGTCAGGGAAGTGGCTAAGGTGACGGGTGGTGGCGGCGGAGGCAAGCCGGGGCTGGCTCAGGCTGGCGGTAAGGACAAGTCCAGGCTTGATGAAGCCCTGCAGGTTGTTAAGAAGCTTGTTAATAAGTTGACATAATGTTGGAGGTCTGAGACGCGGAATCTGGGTCTGGATGTAGGTGACAGGAGGATAGGGGTCGCCCTGAGCGACCCGGAGGGCATTCTTGCAAGTCCGTTTACCATTATTGAAAGGAACGATGACAGCGCGGATGCGGAAGCTATCGGCGGCATCGCTAAGGACCGGCAGGTCGGCAAGATAATAGTGGGCTTGCCGCATACCATGAGCGGCGCTATCGGTCAGCAGGCGGAGAAGGTGAAAGCTTTTGTCGAGGAGCTTCGAAAGCACACCGCCGTGCCCATTGAGTTCCGGGACGAGCGCCTGTCCACGGTTTCGGCACAGCGGTTGAAGCGCGAAGCAAGCACCAAAAAGGCAAAGAAGAAAGTCGAGTATGACGCCATAGCCGCGGCGATTATTTTACAGGGCTATCTTGACGAGAGCAAACAGTATGGTGAGTACGACAGCCCAGGGAATACGGATTAGTACGAGGGCGGTATGGAACTACATCGAGGTACTCAAGCCCCGTGAGACCGCACTGCTGGTCTTCATCGGGGTGGTGACGGCTGTGGTCGCAGGCGGCGGCGTACTGCCTGTCAGCCGCCTGATTCTGACTCTTGCAGCCATCCTTTGCGCCAGCGCCGGGGCGAATGGTCTGACCAACTACCTCGACCGTGAGCTTGACGCACGGATGACACGCACCAGAAACCGGGCACTGCCGTCGAAGCGCATCTACCCGCCGGAGAAGGTCTTGCCTCTGACTATAGGGCTTTCCCTTGCCGGACTGGCTTTAGCCTGGCGACTGCATCCCATCGCC
>JAUYDO010000077.1 GCA_030691835.1 Dehalococcoidia bacterium
ACCTCAGGTTCCCCGGTGGCGGTGGGTATGGCGACCCACTGGATAGAAATCTAGATTACCTGCAAAATGACATAGACCACAAAATTGTCTCCGTGGAGAGCGCACGACGGGATTACGGCGCCATAGTAGACGAGAAGACCAAGAAGATTGACCGCAAGGCTACCGAAGCCAACCGCAAAAAATTAAAGGCTCTATGGAAGCACGAGGAGATTTTCATTGACCAGTGGACGAAACCCTTTGCCCGAAAACAGTTCCGTATCTTGCGCATGACCGATAAGATAGAGTAATTTGCTAACCGAGGTGTTTGATTGGGGTGCAGAACCTTCAAGAATGTTTCCCCTTCTCCTTTCAAAGGAGAAGGGGGCAGGGGATAGGGTTCGCCTCTAATCAAACACCTTCCCGGGGTTCATTATGTTATTCGGGTCGAAGGCGCGTTTGACCCGTCTCATCAGGTCCATCTGCTCGCGAGACACCGCTAGCGGCAGGTACCCCTTCTTGGTGAAGCCAATCCCGTGCTCGCCTGATATGGTCCCACCCATAGCCACCCCGACCTCAAATATCCGCTTGAATAGCTGTTTGACCTTCTCCTGGTCAAAGCCCTGACCTATCGGGTGCAGGTGCACGTTGCCGTCGCCGGCATGACCGTAGGTGATGACGTGAAGCCCTAGCTCAGCGCCGAGCTCCTTGACTTTAGCCACGAACTCGGCTATTTTGCTCCGCGGCACCACGGCGTCGGCGATATCCAGCACGCCAAAGTGCCGGATTGTCGAGTAGAATTTCTCCCTGGCTTCGAGCAGCTCCCTCTTGGCGTGCTCGCTCCCCGGAACGAATATGTCAACTGCGCCCCGCTTCAGGCAGATTTCGCTGATGCGCTCGCAGACACGGTGAAACTCCTCTTGGTCTTTGGCTTCCACGATGAGCAACAGGAAAGCCGGGTACTCATGCATGTGGATTTCCTTGCCGGTGTACCGTTCGACCATCTGGATGATGTCCCGCTCCATGAACTCGATACCGACGGGCAATATCCGCTCCTTGAGTATCACCGGAACGCACCTGATGGCGTCCTCGAGCTTGTGGAACGGAATGAAGAGTATCTCCCTGAGTCCCGGCGCGGCGATGAGCTTCATAGTGACCCGTGTTATTACAGCGAGAGTCCCCTCCGAGCCACAGATGAGCTGGGTAAGGTCATAGCCTGTGGCGCACTTTATGAACTTGCCTCCGGTGCGTATTATTTCGCCCGTCGGTAGGACCGCTTCAAGACCGAGGACGAAGTGGCGGGTGACGCCGTATCTGACCGCCCTCAGCCCTCCAGCGTTGGTAGCCACATTGCCGCCGAGGGTTGCCGTCTTCTCCCCGGGATATAGCGGATAGTAGAGACTGCGCGCCTCGACCGCCTGGTGGAATTCGCCCAGAGTCACGCCCGGCTCGACGGTGGCGGAGAAGTTGTCCTCGTCAATCTCCAGGATGCGGTTCATCTTTTCGGTAGACAGGACGATGCCGCCGTGGAGGGGCACGGCGCCGCCGGAAAGCCCGGTGCCCGCGCCTCTGGGGGTGACCGGGATTCTCTCCGCGTTAGCCAGCTTTAGTACTTGAGCCGCCGCCGCGGCGTCTTCCGGTTTTACCACCACATCGGGCAGAACAGGCGTAAGCTTTAAGGTCTCGTCCAGCCCGTATTTCTGGCGGTCGTCCCCGGTGAGGACATTCTTATCTCCGACAATCTGCTGTAGCCTTTTTATGATTTCCGGTGTCACGGTGCCGTACAATTCAGTCCCATTCCTCAAAATT
>JAUYDO010000053.1 GCA_030691835.1 Dehalococcoidia bacterium
TAGATCATCTAGTCCCTTAACAATAAAATCTTGCGCAAAGCTTGTCCTGAACTTGAGTCAGGATGGGAAAAATTATCTTGCGGACAGGCAGGGTTCACCCAGAAGGTTCTCCCTGAAGGGACGCCTGTCCTACCGTCGGTACAACAGGCCTCCGTGCCTGTCGCGTCCTTTTCTTTTGGTTCCGGCTTGTCCGGGTTAGGTATTTAGAGCGTCAGGTGCTGGTTTCATCAAAAAACTGGCTAAGCAATGAGGTGCTATTAAATGAAGATTGCAATCGATGCCATGGGCGGCGACTACGCCCCCGGGGATATAGTTAGAGGCGCGGTTATCGGGGCTAGAGAGTACCATGTAGGAATCATACTGGTGGGGCCAGGAGACAGGATTCAGCCGGAACTAGCTAAATACGATACGTCGGGGCTGGATATTGAGATTGTCCACACGGATGAGTACCTGGTCGAGGGCGAGCAACCAGCTTATGCCCTGCGGACAAAAAGGAATGCCTCGATTGCCCTTGCCACGCGCCAGGTGAAAGAAGGTAAGGCGCAGGCGGTCATCGGTGTCGGTCCCACCGGCGGGGTTGTCGCCGCAGCGCTGACGCACCTGGGCACGGTGGAAGGAATCTCACGACCAGTGGTCGGGGGTGCTTTCCTGGGCTTTGCGCCGAAGACAATAGCCATGGACCTCGGAGGCAACGTGGACTGCCGACCTGACCAGCTCCTTGATTTCGCTGTCGTTGGGACGGTTTATGCCCGGAAGATGTTCGATATTGCCAATCCCAGTGTCGCCCTGCTGAACGTCGGCGTGGAGGAGGGCAAGGGCAACGAGCAGGCTAAAGCCGCCTATCAGCTTCTCAAGCAGAGCGGTCTGAACTTTATAGGTAATATCGAGGGCATCGATGTGCCTTCCGGCAAAGCCAACGTAATAATATGCGATGGTTTCGTGGGCAACGTGATGGCGAAGTTCAGCGAAGGTCTGGGCAGGACTATCTGCAAATGGCTTGAAGACCAGCTCAAAGCAAAGCTTCCCGAGAATGAGATAAAGGACATGGTCAACCGCCTGTTCATGCTGACTTCGCCCTCGGACGTGAGCGGCGGAGGACCGATATTTGCGGTAAACGGCGTGGTCTTTAAGGCACACGGCCGCTCCCGCTATCCCGAGGTCGCCCGCACTGTCGGTGCGGCGAAGTGGGCGGTGGAGGCGGATATTGTGGGCGCGTTGAAGGCTGAGCTTGCCAGAGCGCGCGGCAAGCTGAGAGTCTCCAATCCTTGATTATCACGGATGAGAGGAGTATTTTCCTGTATGGCAATAGAGGGGACATTGCCTGTAGAAGAGACTCTACAGAAGATTATCTGCAAGGTGACACGCAATAACAACGTGGTCTTGAATCCTGCCGGTACCTTCAAGGAGCTGGGTGCCGACTCCATGGATGTGGTGCAGATAATGGTAGCGCTGGAAGAGGCGCTGGGCATAGAGATTGTTGATAACGAGCTAAAGTCCATACCGGATATGGCAAGCTTCATAGAATATTTGAAGGGGAAAGTGGCGGAGCGGAAGAGACAGAGCCATGCATTTTACCGGAGCAAATAGTGAACCGCGAACTGGCTGGAAAAGTATCGCTGGTGACCGGTGCCGCTAGAGGCATCGGGAGAGCTATCGCCATCAGGCTGGCTGATATGGGCTCCAGTGTAGCCGTGAACGACCTGCCGGATAACGACGAAGCGGTTAAGGTAGTCAGAGAGATAGGTGATAGTGGTGGCGAGGCTATAGTCGCCCCGGCGGATGTGACCGACTCGAAAGCGGTCAAGGCGGCTGTAAAGCAAATCACAGACCGCTGGGGCAAGATTGACATACTGGTTAATAACGCCGGCATCATAAGACACAACCTGTTTCTCAGAATCTCGGACGCAGACTGGGATGACGTCATCGCTACCAACCTGCGTGGCGCATATCTTTGTACCAGGTTTGCCCTTCGCACCATGCTGACACAGGGCTGGGGCAGGGTCATAAACATCGCTTCTATAGCCGGAATCACGGGCGGGCTGGGGCACACCAGCTACGCTGCAAGCAAAGGCGGGCTGATAGCTTTCACACGCGGTCTCGCCTCCGAGGTCGGTGTTAAAAATATTACGGTTAACGCCGTAGCGCCGGGGCTGGTCATCACCGCCATGACGGAGAACCTGTCACAGGAAGCCAGAGACGCCATGCTTTCGCGTTCGGCGCTGAAGCGCTTCGGCACGGCGGCGGAAGTGGCGGAGCTTGTCGCTTTTCTTGCCACGGACAGGGCAAGCTATATCACCGGCCAGGTTATATGCATAGACAGCGGGGTTACCTGATATAAAGAGGGAAAGATGTGAAATCCTAAACTCTAATTTCTGAATCTTATTAGATTTCAGCAGTCAGCAATAGATAGATGGTCATTGACAAAATATAGAGCCACAGAGAAAAAGAAATAAGAACCTCTCCCTTTTTCAAAGGGGGCGAAAAACTGATAGCTGATAGCTGAATTTGGAGGTGGCTGATGACACTGGTTGACGAGAAAAAGAACAAGCTGGAAATCCTGGTAAAGAGCTGCCGGCTGATACAGAGGATGAACCGGGCGCGCCCTGACGTCATGAAGAGCGAGGTGCTGTACTATCAACTGCTCACCAACTACTTCACCAACATCCTCAACGCCCGTAACGAAGGAAAACCAATGGCACTCTATACCGTGTTCGTACCTGCCGAGATATTCTACGCAATGGATGTCGTGCCCATGCACGCCGAGACAACAAGCTGGATGATAGCGGCTTTTGCCGGTGACATTGGCACGCTGCTGTCAAAGGCGGCGGAGCTGGGGCTGGCTACCGAAATCTGTTCGGCGCACCGC
This sequence comes from Dehalococcoidia bacterium, assembly GCA_030691835.1. Lineage (GTDB taxonomy): Bacteria > Chloroflexota > Dehalococcoidia > Dehalococcoidales > UBA3254 > JAUYDO01. The sequence continues at coordinate 2,867 of JAUYDO010000053.1, forward strand.
GGTCTGGCTGGTGCCTACGCGCTGGAAGTCATGCCGCGCCCCGACGCCGTGGTGTGGTCCAGTTTGACCTGTGACAACACCGCCAAGAGCGGAGAGCTTCTAATCGAGATGAACCATTGCAAAGGCTTCTTCATTGACCATCCCTTCAAAGAAACGAAAGAGGAATTGGATTACCTGGCTGGTGAGCTGAAAGAGCTGGTCGCCTTTCTTGAGGACCTCACCGGCAGGAAGATGGACTGGGACCGTTTGTCCCAGCAGGTGGCAAGGACGAACAGGCAAATCGAATTGTATCGCGAGATTCATAATCTGCGCAAAGCCGTACCCAGCCCCTTCCCGATGCACCGCTTCATGGAGTTCATCATGTCCATGTACCTCATGCCTGGGCATCCCGATGCGCTCGTGTATCTGGAGACCCTGCGCGATGAGCTTGCCGTGATGGTAAAGGAAGGCAAGGGGGCTGTGTCTCCGGAGCGCTTCCGCCTGATGAGCCTTTGGGTGCCACCAGTCTTCCTCATGGGTATGCTGGGCGAGGTCTCAAAAGAGTTTGGTGTGGTGAGCGTTGTGGAGCCGCTGTTTAACCTGTGGCGCGGAGGGCAACTCGACCCCTCCAAACCGCTGGAGAGCCTTGCCCGGAAGTCCTTCATGTTCCCCGAGTTAGCCAGTTATGGTCCACTTGATGAGCGCATCCTGAAGAGAACGGGGGAGTGCGCCAGGGACTATAAGGTTGATGGCGCAATATTCTATGCTCACGTTGGCTGCCGTCAGGGCTCGGCGCTGGTCAAGACATACAAGGATTTGCTGGCTGAGGTGGACATTCCGATGCTTACCGTGGACTTCGACCTGCTGGACCAGACGGTCACGCCACCGGAGCAGATTAGAGGCAAGATGCGGGACTTCTTCGAGCTTCTGGAAGACCGGTAGTTTCAACAAGCGCTTCGGCACGGCGGCGGAAGTGGCGGAGCTTGTCGCTTTTCTTGCCACGGACCAGGCGAGCTATATCACCGGCCAGGTTATCTGCATAGACGGCGGTTTTGTATAGACCGGGCGAAGGCTGGCTAATCGGTTAGCCCCTGGCACTCCGTATCTTTGAATGGCGTCAGCCTTTGCCGGTTGAAGTTGAGGGACAGGACATCCCACCTGCTGTAGTGCCCCAGCACGTTGTGTATTTGCTTGCCGGGAAGCGCGTCTTCCAATGACACTTGAGCGGTCAGTATCCCCTCGCCGCCGTACATCGGACCGGCGAGGTACTCCCCGCCGGGACCGATAATGGAGCTTCCACCACCTCCGTCCACGACGATATTAGCCTTCTCCTCCGCCGTATCACAGCAGAAGTCTATGTTCTGCCGGTCAGTGATGGCGCAGGAGTTGACGATGAAAAGCTTGCCCTCGTGGGCGAACTGTCGGACGCGGAAATCGATGGAGTCCAGTTGAATCTTGTTATACAGCTTGGCCGGGAAAGAGGGCCATGACGCTACGTGAATTTGTGTGCCCATAGCCAGCAGTGCGTATTTTATCAGGCTGTGCGCGTGCTCCCCGCAGTTCAGAGCCGAAAGCTTGCCGTAGGGTGTATCATACGCATTAAGATAGCTGCCGTCGCCCGGGCTGAAAATTAACTTCTCAGTCATGGTGGTTACCAGCTTGCGG
>JAUYDO010000047.1 GCA_030691835.1 Dehalococcoidia bacterium
TCGATGAGCTACCCCCGGGCAGGAAGCCGGTAAAGACGCGGTGGCTCAAGCCGGAGCAGAGGGAGAGCGCCTACGCCTTCATGCGCAAGCAGATAGCCGAAGTGCGGCAGGCTTTTATAATCTGCCCGCTCGTCGAGGAGTCCGAGGCGCTACAGGCTAAGGCGGCGGTCGCTGAGCACGAGCGCTTGTCCCGGGAGGTCTTTCCTGATTTGAGGCTGGGACTTCTGCATGGACGCATGTCCTCCGGGGACAAGGACAGAGTGATGCAGAGCTTCCGCGCCGGGGAGCTTGATATTCTGGTGTCTACGCCGGTAATCGAGGTCGGCATTGATATTCCTAACGCCACGGTAATGCTGATAGAGAGCGCCGACCGCTTCGGGTTATCCCAGTTGCACCAGTTCCGCGGGCGGGTGGGGCGTGGGGAGCACCAGAGCTACTGCATGTTGCTTGCGGAGCGTCCGTCCGAGATTGGCAGGGAGCGCCTCGATTTGATTGAAAAGCTCCAGGACGGATTTGCCCTGGCTGAAGAGGACTTGAAGCTGAGAGGACCCGGCGAGTTCTTCGGCACCAGGCAGAGCGGGCTCCCCGACCTGAAGATGGCTAAGCTCTCCGACATAGCCATACTGGAGCTGGCGCGCAAGGAAGCGACCAAGCTCTTTGAGGTAGACCCTGAGCTGAAGAGACCGGAGCACCGGCTCCTTTGCAGGGAGCTGGCCAGGGTCTGGCGCCACAGCACCGCGGAGTGGAGCTAGCGCTATTGACAAAACTGTTGGTTGTCCAATATACTTGTAAGTTAATTGAACATTGAAAGACTGGGAACAGGACTAGTACGTCTTGAGCGGAGCTTCAGAGAGCCGGATATGGTGTGAGCCGGTGCTGGCGCAGGGACGGAATGGACCTGGGAGTCGCAAACCGAAAGTCCGCCTGAGGCGGATGAGTAGGTTCTGAACGGAAAGGGCACCGTTATCTAAGCCCGGGGTATTGTCCGCCTGGGGCGAACCGTACCCGTTGAAGATGGCTGGTCGGAAGCTGGCTAAGAAGGGTGGTACCGCGAAAGGTTGAAGCCTCTCGCCCCTTACAGGGCGGGAGGCTTTGTGTTTAAGGAGGTGCGTTGCTATGGCGTCCCGGACATGGCCCGCGAGGGCCGATTATTATTGAACACAAAAGTTATCCAGCCTGTTTACTTTAAATAAAAAAAGGAGAATTAAAGATGGAAAGAACAAAGTTTGTACTCGACCAAAAACAGATGCCGACGCGATGGTATAACATCTTGCCAGACCTACCGCAGCCCTTGCCGCCTGTCTTGCACCCTGGAACGGGCAAACCGGTAACTCCGGATGACCTGAAGCGCCTTTTCCCGATGGCATTGATTATGCAGGAGTTCAGTCCCGAGAGCTACATCGAGATACCGGAAGAGATACAGGCTATTTACCGGATGTGGAGACCGACACCGCTGAATCGGGCTTACCGGCTGGAGAAAGCCCTGGGCACGCCGGCAAGGATTTTCTATAAGTATGAGGGCGTGAGTCCCGCCGGAAGCCACAAGCCCAACACCGCGGTGGCGCAGGCGTACTACAACAAGAAAGAAGGCGTAAAGCGCCTGGCCACGGAGACCGGCGCCGGTCAGTGGGGCAGTGCCCTGGCTATGGGCTGTATGATGTTTGGTCTTGAGCTCAAGGTATACATGGTCAAAGTCAGCTATAACCAGAAGCCGTACCGCCGCATCATGATGGAGACGTGGGGAGCAAAGTGCGTGCCGAGCCCCAGCATGGATACCCAGTCCGGTCGTGCTGTTCTGGCTAAAGACCCTGATTCTGCCGGTAGCCTGGGACTTGCCATCAGTGAGGCTGTGGAAGACGCCGTCACCCATGATGACACGCATTATTCCCTGGGCAGTGTGCTCAATCATGTCCTGCTTCACCAGACCATCGTGGGTCAGGAAGCTATGAAGCAGATGGAGATGGCAGGGCATTACCCGGATATCATCGTCGGCTGTGTCGGCGGAGGCTCAAACTTTGCCGGCGTTTACCTGCCTTTCCTCAGAGACAAAATCAAAGGTGGGAAGAAGAACCTGAGAATAATCGCCGTTGAGGCTCAAGCCTGTCCTCACCTGACGAAGGGGGTCTATGCTTATGATTTTGGCGATATGGCAGGTCTTACGCCACTCCTGCAGATGTACACCCTGGGGCATACATTCGTACCACCACCGGTTCATGCCGGTGGGCTGCGCTATCATGGCATGGCGCCCATTGTCAGTCACTGCTACAAACTTGGGCTGATTGAGGCGAAGGCTGAGTTCCAGGTACCGGTGTTCGAAGCCGGCGTCAAGTTTGCTCGCGCCGAGGGCATTATTCCGGCTCCTGAATCGGCTCATGCCATAAAGGTAGGCATTGACGAGGCGCTGGCTTGCAAAGAATCGGGGCAAACAAAGAACATTCTAATCGCCCTGAGCGGGCATGGACATTTTGACATGAGCGCATATAATGAGTACCTCACCGGCAAACTGGCAGACTACGCCTATCCGGAAGAGAAGGTAAAGGAAGCACAGGCTTCCCTGCCAAAGGTTCCGGCATAGCGTACAAAGCGCGCGTAAGGTTAGTCCCCCTCCATCACCGGAGGGGGACTTTTTTCTCTCTCTGGGAGAGCTATTTCAGCCTATCCCTGGATTGTCTGCTAACGTTTAATAAGATAGAGGGTCACTATGTTATAATGATATGTGGAATAAGAGTGAGGACAGAAGATGGGAAAGTTGAAAATAAGATATATTGTAAGCTGTCTTTTGGTGCTTGTGGTGCTAATCGTCGGCACCAGTTGCACTATCCCGGATATAATAGGGGCTCCAACGCCTACGCAAACCCCCGCCGCGCCGGTGCCGGCTACGCCCGCGCCGATAAACCCAACCTGGACGCCACCTGCGTCTCCGCCTGCCGCACCACCCGCGGCACCACCTGCTAGCGGCAGGACCGTTCCTTCTGCACTGCCCGATTTTGTTTCGGTGATAGCCAGGGTAAGACCCTCCGTGGTGGCTATCAATACCAAAGTGCCTACCCTCAGTATCTTTGGCACCTTTGAGCAGGAGGGCGCCGGTTCGGGCTGGATAATAGACAGGAACGGGCTGGTAGTCACCAACAATCACGTTGTGGAAGGCGCTAAAAACGTCAACGTGACACTGGAAGACGGGAGGACCTTCACCGCAGAGACGGTGCGCACCGACCCGGTCGCTGACATGGCTGTGCTCAAAATTAACGCCACCGACTTGCCGGCGGCAAAGGTAGGTGATTCCTCTAAGCTACAGGTTGGGCAGTGGGTAGTGGCTATCGGCAACTCCCTTGGACTGGGAATAAGCGCCACCAAGGGCATAGTAAGTGCGCTTGGGGTCTCCGTGGAAGTAGGGCTGGGACAGACCCTTTATGGTCTTATCCAGACGGATGCTGCCATCAATCCGGGCAATAGCGGGGGACCGCTGGTTGACCTGGATGGTGAGGTGATTGGTATCAACAGTATCAAGGTGGCTCGCATCGGTGTTGAGGGTATGGGCTACGCCATCGGTATAAAAGAAGCTCTGCCTATCATTGACGACCTGATTAAGGTTGGCTATGTTATCCGCCCGTATCTCGGTGTCGGGCTGTACACTGTCGACCAGGTGGCGGTGCGGAGGTACAGGCTAACGGTAGACAAGGGCGTCCTGGTCACCGAGGTATCGGCTGGTAGCCCCTCTGATAAAGCAGGTATCAAGCCGGGTGATGTCATCGTTAGCTTCAATGGCAAGGACGTAGCCACCGTAGATGAGCTGGTGCGGGCTATCCACTCCCACAAGATAGGGCAGAGTGTTAGTATAGGGCTATGGCGGGGGAACGGAAGAATAAACGCCTCGGCTGTGCTGTCCGAGTCCCCGTCCAGGTAGAGT
>JAUYDO010000284.1 GCA_030691835.1 Dehalococcoidia bacterium
GTCAACCTTGCTGACATCATTCATCATGTCGTCGACTTTTACCAGGTCTCCCCCGATGTTCTCGTACAGCGCGTTAAGTTTCAATCTGCGAGCACCTCTCAGTCCTGATGTCCCATACGGCTGGTCTCTTCATCTATCAGCTTTTCATCCAGCTTGACGAATAACGGTTGCGGCGGCTGAAGCTTCTGACCCGCCGGTGGCACGGTGAACTGCCAGCCCGCCTCAGGCGGGTCAGCCACGTTTCCGCCGAATCCGAGATAGGTATGTAATCTCTGCGAGCTGAAGGGCAGGAAGGGGTAAAACACGGTCTTGAGGCAGGAGAGCACGGCTATAGCCGTGTACAGCGACGTGGCTGAAGCCTGCCTGTCCTGTTTGATAGCCTTCCACGGCGCTTTCTTATCCAGATAGCGGTTCGCTTCCGATGCCAGGGTCATGGCTGACCTGATGGCGTCTTTGAACCGGCACCGGTATAAGAACTCGTCCACGGTCTTCATGGTATCTTTAGCCTTATCCAGCATGGTCTGGCTGTAGCCATCCAGTTCCCCGGGTGTCGGCACCGCGCCCTCGAAGTTGCGGTAGGTAAAGGTGAGCACACGGTGGGCAAGATTACCGTAGGTCGCCACCAGCTCATCGTTGTTGCGGCGGAAGAACTCGCGCCAGGAGAAATCCGTATCCGTGGTGTCCGGCATGTTTATGGATAGCATGTAGCGCAGTGAGTCCGGGTCGTAGCGCTCCAGGTAATCCGGCAGCCATACCGCCCAGTTCCGGCTGGTTGACAGCTTCTTGCTCTCAAAGGTAAGGAACTCATTCGCCGGTACATCATAAGGCAGGTTCAAGCCGGTATAGCCCATGAGCATGGCGGGCCAGATGATGGTGTGGAAAACGATGTTATCCTTGCCTATGAAATAGTAGCTCCTGGCTTCGCCACCCTGCCAGAACGAGCGCCATTTCTCGCCATCTCCGCTTGTTTTTGCCCATTCCTTGCTGGCGGATAGATAGCCTATAACCGCTTCGAACCAGACGTAGATTCTCTTGCCTTCGTAGCCGGGGAGCGGTATGTCTATGCCCCATTCTATATCGCGGGTGATTGCCCTGTCCTTCAGACCCTCCTCCAGGTAACGCCTGGTAAAGTGATAGACGTTTGGCTTCCAGTGCTCCTGCGGCACCATCCATTCCAGCAGTCTGTCCCTGAAGTCGGTTAGCTTAAGGAAGAAGTGCTCCGAGTCTTTAAACACAGGTTTGGTCCCGCACATGCGGCAGTGGGGTGCAATAAGCTCAGCGGGATTCAGGGGTCGACCACACTGGTCACACTGGTCCCCTCGCGCCGGCGCGAAGCCACAGAAGGGACATGTTCCCTCGACATAGCGGTCGGTCAGAAAGCGCACACAGCCGGAACAATAAGGCTGTGATACCTTGTCTTTGTAGATAAAGCCCTTTTTCATCAGTGTCAGGAAGAAGTCATGCGTTACCTCGGCGTGGTTAGCCGTTTCCGTGCTGGTGTACAGGTCGAAGGAAATCCCCAGCTTCTTGAAGGTGTCAACGAACTGCTCGTGATACCGCGTGGCTACCTCGACCGGCTTCTTCCCTTCCTGGTCAGCCTTCAGGGTGATGGGTGTGCCATGCATATCGCTGCCCGAGACCATGAGCACCTCGTTGCCCCTGGCTCGATGGTAGCGTGCGAATATATCAGCGGGCAGATACGCCCCGGCGCAGTGTCCCAGATGCCTGGGTCCACTGGCATAGGGCCAGGCTACCCCGATGAAGATTCTTTCCCCCATGAAAACTGTCTCCTAGTCTCCCAGCAGGAAGGTTGTGTCCCTTCCATCCTTGCTCGACTCCTCTTTAGCCAGTCCCTTGCTCAAACAGCAGTCCTTGCAAAGAGTCCGGTTTATGCTATCTTCCTGAATAGCAAGATAGCGCTCAGGATAGAGTATAGTGCGCTTACACTCATCGCATTTAATATTGCCCAGTGATATGCAACCTCTCCGCATCCTTAACTCCTCACTTTGCTTTTATCCATGCCCGGTAGAGCTCTTTTTTGGATAGTCCGGTTTCTCCGGCTACCCTGGCTACCGCCTCCCTGGCTGTGATTCCCTGCTTGCGCAGACGTCTTAGCTCCTGTTGTACATCGCCTGTCATTTCCGCTTTACCCTCTTCCTTCGCTCCCTCTATTACCAGGGTAAATTCCCCTTTCGGCGCGGCGAAGTGTTTAATCGCCTGGCTGACCGTGCCGTGGAAGACCTCTTCGTAGAGCTTGGTCAACTCCCGGCAGACGGCTATTCTCCTGTCCCCAAGTATGGATTGTATATCACTTAGAGATGCCATGAGACGGTGAGGCGACTCGAAGAGCACCATGGTTCTGCGCTCTGTGGCGACTGATTTCAGCAGTCGACTCCGCTCCCCAGCGCGGCGCGGAAGAAAGCCAAGATACGTGAAACTGCTGGTGGGCAGTCCCGAGGCGACCAGCGCCGTGATGATGACCGAAGGTCCCGGTACGGGGATTACTGAGATACTGCGCTGGTTAGCCGTCACAATCAGCTCATAGCCGGGGTCGGAGATACCGGGCGTGCCGGCGTCAGAGACCAGCGCCACGTCATCATTCTGTAGCCGTCCCAGAATATAGTCCAGCTTGGTCAGCTTGTTGTGCTGATGATAGCTGGTGACGGGCGTCTTTATCTCATACGCGTTCAGAAGCCGTCTGGTGTGACGGGTGTCCTCGGCGGCAATCAGCTTCACTTCACGCAGTGTCCTGATAGCGCGCAACGTAATATCTTCCAGGTTGCCGATAGGCGTAGCCACAACATAAAGCGCGGGCATCTTTTTTCCCAATGTTAGCTATTATAGCCTATACCTCAATAATTCGCCAACTTTTTCCATTTACAGAGTTCCTCCGAAAATAGGAGCAAGACCACCCTGTTGTCATTCCAGTCCGCCATAGTCGGAGAACCCAGTGGAGGGGGGGAGGGGATGGGCTACGGTCTGGATTCTCTGGTCCCCCGATCGGAGTCGAGGGCAGGCAAGCCAGAGAATGACAAGGAGAGGATGCCATTTTTCGTCCTTCGTGGTGCCCCGATGCAACCGGGGCATGTTGGATTCCCGCGAAACTCAAAGTAAAG
>JAUYDO010000311.1 GCA_030691835.1 Dehalococcoidia bacterium
CAGTCTGGGATACGCCCATTTCCTTGAGAAACCTGTCCACGGACTCAAGCTCACTATTTATTGCCGGGGTCTTGTAGTGCCTGGGCAGAACAATCTTCGGCTCAAGCTGGCGCACGACCTCGGCGGCAACCGGGGCGTTGATTGTGTTTACACCCCCGACCGGTATCATTAGCACATCCACATTGCCTATCTCTTCCGCCTGGTCGGCGGTAAGGACGTGACCCAGGTCGCCCAGGTGGCAGACGGTTATATCGTCTATCTCCATCATGTAGACGGTGTTCTTCCCCAGTTTAGCGCCCTTCTCGCCGTCGTGAAAGGTGCCTATCCCGATAATCAGGACTCCGGCTATCTCGTAGCCGCCGGGTTTGGAGACCACCTTCGGCTCCCCAAGGACGCCCTGGACATAGTTGTGCGCGGGATGCTGGTGACTGACCGTCACGATGCGAGCCGTCGGTTTGTCCAGATTATAGCCTAAATCCGTGGAATACGGGTCAGTGATGACAGTGGCGTTCTTGCCCTTGAGCCTGAAGCATGAGTGACCGAGCCAGTTGATTTCCATAACTGAAGTCCAATATACCACAGCAATGGCTGAACGGTCAAACTTTAGCAATTGCGAGTCTCCCGCGAAACGACCAAAATCCCGCTTTAATCCCCCTTTGGCAAAGGGGGAAAGAGGGGGATTCCAGTGCTTTACTTTGAGTTTCGCGGGAAACTAACTCCACCATTAATTGACTTCACCCTAATCCATTGGTAACATTAGCCTTAGGAGGGAAATCTTGTGAAGGCAACTTCTGACCTGGTTGTTTTTCCGCTAAATTCTGAGGTCAATAAAGAGGGTCACCTTGTCATTGGCGGCTGTGATACCGTAAAGCTTGCCGCCGACTTCGGCACGCCGCTATACCTGTTTGACGAGCTTGACCTGCGCAGTCAGTGCCGGGACTTCAAAGCCGAATTCGGGAATCGCTATCCCGATGTCTCGGTGCTCTATGCCTCAAAAGCCTTTATCAACCGCGCCCTGGCAACCATCTTCAAGGAGGAGGGACTGGGGCTGGACGTCGTCTCCGGCGGAGAGCAGAGTATCGCCCAGTCCGTTGATTTTCCGGCAGAGAGGGTATACTTCCACGGTAACAACAAGTCCGCCGAAGAGCTAAGGATGGCGCTCAGGTGGCACATCGGGCGCATCGTGGTGGACAACTTCCATGAGCTTACCATGCTGGGACAGCTCGCGCATGAGATGGGGCACCGGCAGGACATACTCCTGCGCCTGACCCCCGGCGTAGACCCGCATACCCACAAGTACATCGCCACCGGCGTCATTGACAGCAAGTTCGGATTCGGTCTGAGCGTTGCGGAGCAGGCGTTGACCCAGGCGATGGCGGCACCGAGCCTGAACCTGGTGGGCTTGCACTTCCACATAGGCTCGCTTCTCTTCGAGACGGAGCCGTACCTCAAGTCCATTGACGCCGTGCTGGACTTCGCCGCCGAGATGAAATGGAAACACGACTTCCAGCTAAAAGAGTTAAATGTAGGCGGCGGCTTCGCCATCCAGTACACCTACGGCGCTCCGGCACCGCGCCCCGGTGTCTACGCGAATGCGATTTCATCCCGCATAATAACCAAGTGCCGCGAAGTCAAACTGCCCCTGCCCAGGCTGGTCATCGAGCCAGGAAGGTCGATAGTTGGAAGGGCGGGCGTGGCGCTGTACCGGGTAGGCGCTATCAAGGATATACCCAGCATCAGACGCTACGTCTCGGTAGACGGCGGCATGGCGGATAATATCCGCCCGGCAATCTATGGCTCAAAGTACGAGGCGCTTGTCGCCAACAAGGCATTGGAACCAGTGACCGAAAAGGTCACCATAGCCGGCAAGTTCTGCGAGTCCGGTGACATACTGATTACGGATATAAGTCTGCCTCCGGTCTCCGCCGGCGATATAATCGCTATCCCTGACTGCGGCGCCTACTGTCTCTCCATGGCAAGCAACTACAACTCCTCGTTGAAGCCGCCCATTATCATGGTGAAGGAAGGCAAGGCTCGACTCATCAGGCGTCGTGAGACCTTCGAGGACATGGTCAGGAACGACATTAGTTAACAGTTAACAGCTATCAGCTAAGAGCTGAGAACTGAAAACTGAAAACTAAAAACTAAACTATGTGGCAGATTATCGGGCAATCTAAAATCGTTTCTTTGCTCCAGCGCAGTATCGAGCACGGGAGCCTGGCGCACGCCTACCTCCTGGTCGGTCCGGCTCACGTCGGCAAGATGAGGCTGGCTACCGACCTGGCGCAGGCGCTGAACTGCAAAGCCCCGGAGCCGCCGTGCGATAAGTGTGAGTCGTGCCGCAGGATTGCGTCGGGCAAGCACGCCGATATCCAGGTCATCTATCTCGGGCAGAACCAGGCAGAGGAGTCAAAGCAAAGGGCGGAGATAAGCATCGAGCAGGTCAAGGATATGCTGCACACGGCTAACCTGCCGCCCTTCGAGGGTGAATATAAGGTGTACATCATCGACCAAGCCGAGCAGATGTCGAACGAAGCCGCCAACCGCCTGCTGAAGACGCTCGAGGAGCCGCCGGCGAAGGTGCTTTTTCTACTGCTGACCGCAAACGATAAGCTGTTGCCAACAACCATCGTCTCACGGTGTCAGCGGCTTGAGCTCTCGCGCCTGGCCACCGGCGAGGTCGAGTCAGCTCTGGCAAGGCGCAACGGTATTGACCCGGCAAAGGCAAGGCTTCTCGCCCGGCTTTCTCACGGCTGTCTTGGCTGGGCAATAGCGGCGACAAAGGACGCCAGCATGCTCCAACAGCGGGCGGACAGGCTCAATCAGTTGATAGAGATGGCGAGCGCCGGTTATGTATGGCGCTTCGATGTGGCCGGTCAACTGGCATTCCAGTTCAGCAAGAAGCGGGAGACGGTCTACGAACTGCTTGACGAGTGGCTGGGCTGGTGGCGGGATGTTATGCTGATAAAGACGGACTGCCGGGACGCGGTGGTGAATATTGATTTTATGAATACATTGGTTGACATGGCACAGAGCTACAGCCTTGTCCAGATAAAGGACATCATCGGCGCTATCCGGTCCGCCGGGGAACAGCTTAAGCTGAATGCTAATGCGCGACTTGTGCTGGAGGTACTGATGCTGAACATTCCAAGGATAAACCGGATTGAGGTGAAACATGGCTAACATTGTAGGCGTTCGTTTTAAGCGCGCCGGTAAAGTATACTATTTTGACCCGATGAGCGCGGACCTGAAGGTCTACGATTATGTGGTGGTACAGACGACACGCGGTGTTGAGCTGGGGCAGGTCGTCATCGCGCCCACACAGGTGCTGGCGAGCGAGGTCACCACAGAGCTGAAACCCATAGTGCGCAAGGCGACCGCGGAGGATGTGAAGCGCGCCCAGGACTTCGCTGCCAGGGAGAAGGACGCCCTGGAGCAGTGCGTCAAGTTTGTCGCCAAGCTGAATCTGCCCATGAAGCTCATATCCGCCGAGTACAACCTCGACGGCAGCCGTCTGACCTTCTACCTCAGCGCCGAGGAGAGAGTGGATTTCC
>JAUYDO010000067.1 GCA_030691835.1 Dehalococcoidia bacterium
GCAGCCGTCCTGAGACGGTCTTGCTGGGGGTTATAGCCAGGATGGGCATGCGCGGACGGTATTTGGACACCCGCCGCGCCGTGCTGCCGGACTGGGTGAAGGCGACAATCGCCTTGGCTCCGAGCCAGTAAGCGGTGTAGCAGGCATTATAGCTTATAAGCTCATCCGTCTCGTGCTCGAGCCATTTACCACGCTCGGTGAGCATAAGCTCATAAGGCAACTCGCGCTCTGTCTCCTGCGCTATCTGCGCCATCATCCTGACCGCCTGCAATGGGTACTTGCCGATGGAGGTCTCTGCCGAGAGCATGATGGCATCAGTGCCGTCCAGGATAGCGTTGGCTATGTCGGTCACCTCCGCCCTTGTCGGGCGCGCCGCATTGATCATAGACTCCAGCATCTGCGTGGCAGTGATTACCGCTTTGCCCGCGCGGTTGCATTTCCTGATAATTTCCTTCTGCTTTAGCGGTATCTTTTCGAGCGGTATATCGACACCGAGGTCTCCGCGCGCGACCATGATGCCGTCGCTGACTTTCAGTATCCGGTCGAAGTTCCCAACCGCCTCGCCGCGCTCTATCTTTGAAATAATGGGAATATCGGATGCCTTCTTCGCCAAAATAGCCTTTACCTGTTCCACATCTTCAGCTTTGCTGACGAAGGACAGCGCTATGTAGTCCGGCTGTTCGCTCAACGCAAAATCTATGTTATTTCTTAGCTGTTCTGTAACAAAGGGGGTAGAGATGCGCATGCCGGGTACAACCACACCTCTACCAGGAGTGAGGACACCACCGACCACCACCTTGCATGTCACATCGGTCCCGCTGACGCGTATTGCTTTTAGCTGGATAGCGCCATCATCCAGAAGTACGGTGTCACCGGCGCGCACATCTTCAGGTAGTGTCGGCAGGTTTACCGGTACTTCAGACTCGTTCCCGACTATTTGCCTCGTGGTTAGAATAAACTGAGCGCCCTTCTTCAGCACCACGGAGCCGCCCTGCAATTCGCCCGTGCGGTACTTGGGACCGGGCAAGTCCATGAGAATACCTACACCGGCACCCAGGCGCTGTTCTACCTTCCTGATAGTTTTTATGTACCGGCTGTGGTCGGGTAAACTGCCGTGAGACAGGTTGAGCCGGGCGATATTCATGCCCGCCTTCACCAGTCGCTCAATCATGGCGGCAGAGCCGGTCGCCGGCCCTATGGTGCAGATAAGCTTGGTTCTTCTTCTATAGTCAATGCGTCGAGGCAATCGAGGTCTCCGATTAATAGCTCTGATACCAGCCTTCGGCAAGAGATGGGAGTTTGCCGCCCTCTGCCGCAACCTTGGCGAACCAGGGAGTACCGCGCTCGTTGGCAATCTCAGTTAGCTCCTTCAACCTCTGTGCCGTCGTGGTCTCCATGAATTTTACCCGCTCCGGTCTGGGCATCTTCTGGGCTTCCTGCCACAGGGCACGTCCGGCGAGAAAACCCGACGCTCCGGCTCTGCAAGCGATTTCTACCTGTTTGCGGAAAAGCTCATAGTTGACGCCGGCGCTCAGTATCACCCAGGGCCGCCGTGAGGCTTCATTCAACTGCTGGCACAGCGCCAGCAGTTTCCCTTCATCCTTCTCGTAGTTCAGGTCGGCGGGAAACTCAGCTTTAAGCACATCTACGGGCAATGCAGTAACCTGGCGCGCCGTCTCTATGACCAGCTTCGACTTCAGTCTGGCGAACCTCTCCGCATCGGAACCTTCCTCGACCGGGTAGCTGACCGGCTCAACCAGCAGCGGCATGTCCTCCCTGATGCACTGTTCAGCCAGACGGGAGACCAGCTTAAGCTGTTTCTCAGCCGGCTCTTTCAGGTCAGGGCGATAGTAAATAAGGAGCTTTACCGCCTGAGCGCCCAGCTTCCTTGCCTTTTTCACGTTCCAGCCGGGGAGAAGTGTATTGACACGGTTTGTTTTCTCACCGCCATACCCGCTCTTCTCCATGCTGACCAGCAATCCGACCTTGCCGGGCAGAGCACCGGCGGCTATTGCCTGACCGGCGCCATAGAGGGGGTCAAGCAGGATAGCGCTGGCATAGGGCGCCGCGGCGCGACAGAGGTCAAGCTTGAAATCCACCATCTGCTGATATGTGACCGAATCAGGGTTCCGCGGGTTGAGCGCCTTCTTCAGCGACTCCCGGTGGTCGGCGGCACACATGCTGAGTATACCCTTCGAATTAGCCAGTTGCTGTAGACCCCTTGTCTTACCCGGCGCTATTGTGTACATAGACCGACCTCTTTACCACAATTGTTTTAATCCGCCAGAAGCTTCGCCAGCTCCTGAAGCTCAACGTCCAGCTTCTTATGTTTCTCCCAGGTGTCCTGCATCGGTGTCTCGACAATTTTGCCACCGATTTCGCCGACCATGATGCCCCGTTTTCCCTCTTTCAAGGCGATTACAGCCGCCACCCCCAGCCTGCTGGAGAGTAACCGGTCTTTGGCTGTCGGAGCGCCTCCCCGCTGGATGTGCCCCAGAACGCAGACCCTGGACTCGAAACCAGCACAGGCGCTCACCTCCTTTGCTATCCTGAAGGCGTCTCCGGGCTGATCTCCCTCAGCAACGACTACAATTGCGCTCCTCTTCCCCTTGCCATAAAGGTCGCTAAGCTCCTTGCAAAGCTCCTCCGTGCTTACAGACACTTCGGGAATTATCATACACACGGCACCACCGGCTATCCCGCTGTGAAGTGCGATAAACCCGGTGTGATGTCCCATGACTTCCACGAAGAAGAGACGCTCATGAGAAAGAGCGGTGTCCCTTATGCGGTCAATCGCTTGCAGTGCGCAGTTGACGGCAGTATCGAAGCCTATGGTGTAATCGGTCCCATAAACATCATTGTCAATGGTCCCGGGGAGACCCACTACAGCGACTCCGCACTCCTCGGACAGCACGGTCCCGCCCTTGAAAGTACCATCGCCCCCGATGAGAATCAGACCCTCCATTTGATACCTCTCGAGAGTCTTTATAGCTTTAGCTCTTCCTTCCTTGCTGTAGAACTCCGGACTTCTGGAGGTGCCGAGTATCGTTCCGCCGAGATGAATAATGTTTTCGATGCAGAACCTGTCAAGCTGTCTGACTTCACCCCGTATAAGCCCATTGAAGCCGCGCTCAATACCGAACATCTCCATGCCATTTTTAAACGCTATGTGCGTCGCCGCCCGGATGCAGGCGTTCATTCCCGGTGCATCGCCACCGCTGGTCACTATTCCTATTCTTTTCATATTTAACCGTACTCGTAGATTATTCTATAGTCCCCTGCTGATTAAATAGGATACCACATCGACCAGCCGGGCGCTATACCCCCACTCGTTGTCGTACCACGCCAGCACCTTGACCATGTTACCATCAATGACCATGGTGTTTTCGGCGTCCACTATTGAGCTTGCCGGGTTGCCCTTGAAATCCACGCTTACCAGCGGCTCCTCACAGAACTCAAGAATGCCTTTCAGAGCGCCCTCAGCCGCGGCTTTGAACGCCTGGTTCACTTCCGCCGCGGTTACCATCTTCTTTACATCACAAACAAAATCGCATATCGAGACCGTTGAGGTTGGAACCCGGATAGCGATACCGTTGAGTTTTCCCTTAAGCTCCGGAATGACCAGTGTTACGGCGCGCGCCGCTCCGGTGCTGGTGGGCACTATATTCAGCGCGGCGGCTCTGGCACGGCGCAGGTCTTTATGTTGCTGGTCGAGGAGGCGCTGGTCATTGGTATATGAGTGAGTCGTGGTCATCAACCCCCGCATCACGCCGAAGCTGTCATGAAGCACCTTCACCACCGGCGCGATGCAGTTCGTGGTGCAGGAGGCGTTCGAAATAACATGATGCTTTGCCGGGTCGTACATATTCTGGTTGACACCCATGACTATGGTGAAGGCTTCGCCTTTTGCGGGTGCCGAGATAATAACCTTCTTCACGCCACCTTGCAGATGGGCTGAAGCTTTTTCCACGCCTGTGAACAAGCCAGTTGATTCAATCACAATTTCCACGCCGTGTTCTCGCCAGCAAATCTTCGCCGGGTCACGCTCCGCGAGCACTTTTATCTTGTTGCCATCGATGATGATTGAGTCCTCGGTGTACTTCACTTCACCGTGATACCTGCCATAGTTGGTGTCATACTTGAAAAGGTGCGCATTCGTTCTGGTATCAGTCAGGTCGTTGATGGCGGCTATTTCCATATCCTGTCTCTGCTTTGATAGCGCTATATTGAGCACCTGCCTGCCCACGCGCCCGAACCCGTTGATACCGACTTTGACAGCCATTGACATCCTCCTTCTGATATTTCATCAAACAGTGTATTCCTTTGATATTCAAGAGGGCTTACACCCAATTTTTACCCGGTAAAACACCTAAATGAACTCATCCAGCAGTTTTTCAAACTGCATCGGGTCCAGCTTTTGTTTTACCAGCGGCATCTCCTTTAATGCAGGCAATGATTCCTCATATACCGGTCTATCTATCTTATATATAAGCCCGATTGGTATACGCTCGCCCCACTCAAGAGATTTGGCAAAAGCCGCTAACCTGTTCGCAGGGTCGTACCCACTTTCTTTATCAAGCTGGTATACTCTCTGCTGGTACCACTGAAAGGTATTCACCCGGTTAAAGGAGATACAGGGCTGAAGCACGTCTATGAGCGAAAAACCTTTATGCTGGATTGCCATTTTTAGCATGGTGGCAAGGTGCTCCGGGTTTCCGGCGAAACTGCGCGCCACGAAGCTGGTGTTAGAGGCTATTGCCAGCGCGATGGGATTTACCGGGTCCCAGGCTCCCGCCGGAGTGGTCTTGGTCACAAAGCCGCGGTCGCTGGTGGGCGATGCCTGCCCCTTGGTCAAGCCGTAGACCTGGTTGTTGTGCACCATGTATTTTACATTTACGTTACGGTGCATGGCATGAACAAAGTGGTTGCCGCCCTCGCCATAGCCATCGCCGTCTCCGCCTACAGCCATCACGATAAGCTCATGATTGGCTATCCTGGCGGCGACAGCCGCAGGCAAAGTTCTGCCATGAAGCTCGTTAAGGGTATGACACTTCAGGTAATGTGGGAACTTCCCCGCCTGCCCGATACCGGATACTATCAATACCCGGTGCGGCTCAATCTGCAAATCTGCCAGCGCCTTTCTCACCGCGCGCAATATGCCGAAGTTCCCGCAGCCGGGGCACCACGCGATTTCACTGGGCGCGGCGTAGTCCTGCAACGTGACCATGCTAAGCCACCTCACTTTTCAGCTCATTGACGATGGACTGAGGAGAGAACGGACGCCCATCGTACCTGGATATGACCCTGTCGACCTTGAACCCGGTCTCCGCCCGGATAAGGTGCGCCAGTTGTCCGGTGTAGTTATTCTCTACGACAAAGGTCTTTTTGCTTTCTTTCAGTAATGGATAGACCGCCTCCGCCGGGAAGGGCCAGAGTTCGCTGAAATGAATTATGTTGGCGGATACTCTGTCTTTTTGCAGAAGCTCTGCGGCTTCCTTGATAGCGCCGTAAG
>JAUYDO010000069.1 GCA_030691835.1 Dehalococcoidia bacterium
TACAGCCTCTTTATATTATCATATACACCCCTTTGCTGTCAAACCCCGGATTAAACCCCGTAATCCACGGATTCTTGAGAAACAAAGACCCTTAGCGGCGAAATAAGTGGGTTGTTGACTCCTTTTCGGGTCTAAGCACCCGCCAGTCGGAAAGCCTCTACTTGACAAGTCTATGGCATCTTCATATAATATTTCTAAACTTAATATGCGTGTCGGTGCTCTGTAACAGGAGCTTAAAAGGGAAGCCCGTGAAAATCGGACGTGGTCCCGCCGCTGTAGTTAGGGACGAAACCTGGGATTATGCCACTGGGCTGTTGTAACGGGCTGGGAAGGCCTCAGGGAGTAGGATGAACTAAAGCCAGAAGACCTGCCGGCAGTTGGTCCTCGTGGAATGGGGCTGCGGGAAATGGTAAATCCCTAAGCCGTGCTTGGTTTAGGGATTTTCGTTTTTAAGGGAATCCCTAAGCTGGGTCTAGCTTGGGGATTTTTTATTTGGGTGATAAATGGCCTTTCTGACGGCCAGGAAAGGAGGATAAGCCAGATGGTGAAGAGAGACATCATTGCCTACCGCAAGAAGTGCAAGGCTAGCGGCACCGGGCTTTCTCACTACGTCCTGATGGACAATAAAGTGTCCAAGTAGTCACTCCGGGTGGCGGCTCAATGTCGTGGAGCCGCCACCCAATAACCCAAAATATCTTAAAGCTATTGAATCAATGAATTGCTAACCATTTGTCTTGTTGACTAAAGGAGAATATATGTCCAAGAAATCAGCCCTTACCGCGGCCTCTTCGCGAGGCCGCTATTGTAACACTGGGAATGGCCCGGTAATGCAACCCATTGATATAGGCCATGACGACTATGTTGGTTTGGTTAGTCCTGACACAGCCTTCTGGTCCCTAGTAAGAAAAGATAAACTGGGCGGGGTTATGTTCGGTGGCGAGCTAATGGCTAAATATCGTAGGAAGTCGGCGTCTTTTGCCCGCGAGATGGATGTGTTGCGCTTCGGCCTCAAACCTTCGGCGGTCTATTTCAACCCGACCGAACGCTGCAACCTCAATTGTAACTATTGCTATATACCCGAGGACATGCGCAAAAATGGGCAACATATGTCGAAGGCAGACCTCTTTAAGGCTCTTACCCTCTTGAAAAAGTATTTTAGGAGGACGCTGCCGAAGGGAGCACGACCTCAGATTATCTTTCATGGCTCCGAACCCATGCTTAACCGTGAGGCTATGTTTGCCGGTATTGAGCAGTACCTGGATGATTTTCGTTTTGGGGTGCAAACAAATGGCACCCTCCTGGATAAGGACGCCGTTAACTTCCTGACCTCACGCGGTATAGGCATCGGGCTTTCTCTCGATGGGCACATTGCTGAGATTGCCGATAAAACCCGGTACAATTGGTCCGGCGGAGGGTCATTCGACAAGGTGCTGGCTGCTATGGAGCGTCTCAAGGGATACCCAGGCTACAACGTCATATGTACGGTCACCAGAGAGAATATGCAGTCGCTGAGTGACATCGTTGACTTCTTCCATGCTAATGAGGTGCCGGTCTGCATGCTGAACCCGGTACGCTGTACTCAGCGTGGGGCCCGGGAGATTAAGCCGACCGATGCAGAGCTCGCCAACTACTATCTGGCAGCGCTCGACCGCAGCTATGAACTCTATCAAAAGACGGGGCGCAAACTGGTAGTCGCCAATTTCGCTAATGTGCTGGTTGGCATTGTGGCGCCAGCCGCCAGGAGACTCATGTGTGATATTTCACCCTGTGGCGGCGGACGATGTTTCTTCGCCCTATCGGCAAGAGGAGACATATTCCCTTGCAGCGAGTTCATTGGTCTGCCTGATTTCAAAGGTGGCAACATCTTCACTGACGACATTGAAACGGCACTTACCACGAGGGCTTTTACGATGGTGACTGGGCGCAGGATTGAAGAAATCGAGCCATGTCGTCACTGCGCCGTGCGCCATTACTGCGGTGCACCATGCCCAGCAGAGGCTCAGGAAATGAACGGTAGCTTGGCCAAGACCGGTGCCTTCTGCGAACTCTACGAGGAGCAGGTGCGATATGCCTTCCGCTTGATTGCAGACGGGAAAGAAGAAGCCTTCCTCTGGGATGGCTGGGATTTAGGGATGGCAACCACATTTGAGATTTCTACAGCGTGATACTTGGATAGTGACGCCAGACGGTCCCCTTGATACTGATGTGTGGGCTCTTATGATCGCTGCTTATGGAACCAAGAATCCGTGGGGGAAATAGCTACATAGAATCGTTGAACGGGAACGGGAAACTGAGCGATAAACTACACCACCGATATTGGCGGCATTAACCGAAGCTAGGGTGTCGATTGAGGAGGGCGTCAGAGCGCCATACTGGCCCACCAGCCCGAATAGCTTCGGCGGGCAGATAAACGCCTCAAACAACGGCGACCTGCCCGGCGACATCTACCGGCTAATCGGCGGCGTGGTGCTGAGGAGAAAAGGCGAAGCTCCCGCTTACGCGGGATACCTGTCCAGCGGCTTCATACTGCCCAAAGGCTCAAATAACAACCGTGTTATCGCTCCCGGTTCGGAGGAAATCACCGGCTCGGACGGTAAGAAGGCGAGGCTGTTCCTGGTCAGTACCCGGCCAGGGATGATGTATGAGGTCGGCACCAGCTTTGTGCCCGTGGCACAGATTGACCCCATCCTGCCGGCAACCGTCACTCTCAGCTTGAAGTACCCCGACGGCAGGCAGGTAGTGACACAGGGGCTGGGCGACAAGTTCGGCGGTTTTGCCGGTAAGGACAGGTGGACACTGGACGTGCCCGGAGTGTACAGGTTCACAATAGAGGCAGACTGGCAGGGCTACAAGGGCTACATGCCGGGTCTGCCAGCGAGCGGCGGCGAGATTTACGTGGTGGAGAAGGAGAAGCCGGCTGGAGCCGCGGGGCTAAAGCTCAACCTGCCGCCGCAGTCCGCCTTCAATCCCGCGCAGTCGCTCACTATCACGGGGTCGAGCACGGCGCAGGCGGTCAGCTACGCCGCGGTGATACCCGGCGCGGTGATAGACCAGGGCACCGTGCCGGCCATCGGGGGTAAGTTCCAGTACCGCTTTGACCCGGCGGAGATAGCCAGGAGAACGCCCACATATGACATTGTCAACCTGGTGAACGGTAAGCCGGAAATCAGGGACGTGGTGCACCTGACCTTCTTCGCTAAAGAGGTGACACCGGGCGGAGCGACCTATCATTCATTTGTAAGGGTTATACTGCGGGGCAACATAGTTATTTACGCACAGTAGCCACAAAAGATTTCGTGTCGGTGAAAGGCGGGCATTGAAGCCCGCCTTTCTGTTTTTGTCAAAAAGACTATTTACATACTTCTCTCCAGATGGTAAGCTGTACTTTACAAGCCACCGTACATGAATGAGAAAGGAGAGTCTATGACACTGGAAGAACTGGGGAACCTTATCAAGGCGCGGCGTTCCGTCCGCAAATTTGAGGACAAGCCTGTCCCGGAAGACCTGCTGATGAAGGCTGTCGAGCTGGCGACATGGGCGCCGAACAGCGGCGGCCAGCAAAACTGGCGCTTTTACATTATCCTGAACAAAGATACGATTAAGGCAATCGCCGATGCGGTGCAGGCAACCGCTGATAAAGTCGCCGCCTATCCCGAAGCGGAGAGGTACGGAGAGGAGGCGGCAAGGTTTAGACGGAGTGCGAGCTTCTTCCGTAGCGCTCCGGCGGCTATAGCCGTCGCGGTGGGTCAATACCGGATTGCAACCGACCACATACTCGAAGCCCGTGCCAAGATTGACCCGGAGGCGGCAAAGATACGGGACTGGCGCGCCACATCGGCAAGCCGTATCCAGACCGCAGGTGCGGCTACCGCCACACTGCTCCTGGTCCTCCAGCAGATGGGACTGGGTGCGACATATATGAGCGGGCCTATGCAGGCTAAGGGACACATTGAAAAGATTCTTAAAGTGCCCCCGGAGATGGACCTGGTCACTTTCGTACCGGTGGGGTACCCTGCGGAGGCACCCGTGAAGACGCGTAAGCCCCTTAGCGAAGTCTGCGAAGTAATTAGATAATCAGAGATATTGTGGCTGACGCCTATACATAAGCCCGCTTTCTTTACACCGGGTTTACGGTGCCGCAGTGGGGACAGCGGACAGAACTGCGGTTGAAATGCGGCGGCAGTCTCATTTTCACGCCGCACCCTGAACAGGTGATAGTCTTATAATCGCTCAGACGCCACATCAGGTCGGAGGTCTCGCGGGTGCGCTCCAGCTTCGCGCTGGCGGCTTCCACCGGTGAAGCGTCCGGGGAGGGTTCCCGCACCGGCGCCGCCGAAACCGCCGCCAGCGCTGAGACAGGCATGACGCCCTTGCCCTTGACCTGCTTGTAAGCCCGTTCGTACTCCGCGGGAGAAATGCCAGCCATAGAGCGTAAAATCTTTATCCTTT
>JAUYDO010000105.1 GCA_030691835.1 Dehalococcoidia bacterium
TGGGTGAAGCGGAGCGTAACCCACCACAAAGACGGCGAAGATGGATTTTGAATAGGTAATGATGGGTTTCGCCCGATTTCATCGGGACTACACCCACCCTACGACTTGCTTGAAAGCTTCACTCCCATAAACAAATCATCCCCAGTTGTGCTAGAATACCATTAGCTTGGAAACTAAAATCTGCAAAGACACCAAATACTGGGTCGGTTTTAATATCGTACCGGGGATTGGCAGGGTCAAGTTCGCCCAGCTTGAAAACTACTTCGGAAACCTCGAAAACGCATGGAAAGCTGGCGAATCAGACCTGAAACAGTCCGGTCTGGACACTGGCGCTATCAAAGCCATCGTCACCTGGCGACCGAAAATCGCCCTTGACGAGGAGATGGAGAAGCTAGAGCGCTGCGGCGTGAAGCTCCTGACCAACCACGACACCGCTTACCCATCACGTCTGAAGGAAATTTATGACTATCCCCCGCTAATCTACGTCAGGGGCTCCCTGCTCCCTGAAGATGAGTGGTGCATCGCCGTGGTGGGGACACGGCGGGCGACGGTCTACGGCAGGCAGGTGACCGAGGAAATCGTCACCGACCTTGTTCGCAACAAGATAACCGTGGTCAGCGGACTTGCCCGCGGCATCGACTCCGTGGCTCATCGCTGTGCCCTCGAGGCGGGCGGCAGGAGCATCGCCATCTTCGCCTGCGGACTGGACACCGTCTACCCCGCCGAAAATATCGGGCTGGCGCGCAGTCTCATCGACCATGGCGCTATCATCAGCGAACACGCTCTGGGTGCCAAGCCCAGGGCTGACAACTTCCCCCGCAGAAACCGTATCATGAGCGGGATGAGCCTGGGCGTCCTGGTGGTCGAGGCTGACGAGACCAGCGGCGCTATGATTACCGCCCACATGGCGCTGGAGCAGAACCGCGAGGTCTTCGCCATACCCGGCAGTATCCTTTCACCCGCCAGCCGCGGCACCAACCACCTCATCCAGGAGGGAGCCAAATTGGTCCGGAGCTGTACCGATATACTCGAGGAGCTAAACCTCACGGCTACCGCACAGCAGATGGAGATGAAGGAGATTATACCGGAGTCGGACACGGAAGCCTCTCTGCTGAAGCTACTGAGCGCCGAACCGAAGCACATAGACGAAGTCTGTCGCACCAGCAGCCTGCCCACCGCCACGGTAAGCAGTACCCTCGCCATGATGGAGCTAAAAGGACTGGTAAAGCAGGTGGGTACTATGAGTTACGTACTGGTGCGTGAAATAAGAGAAAGTTATAGAGTAAAATTAGAATAAGAATATGAAAGAGAAACTGGTTATCGTTGAATCACCGGCAAAAGCCCGTACTCTGGGCAAGATACTGGGCAAAGGCTACAGCCTTAAAGCCTCGCTGGGGCACATCAGGGACCTGCCCCGGAGCACGCTGGGCGTGGAGATAGACAACGGCTTCACGCCGAAGTACGTCGTGCCCAGGGAAAAGCAGAAAATCGTCAATGAGCTAAAACAAGAGGCGAAAGCGGCTTCCGCCGTTTACCTGGCTACGGACCCCGACCGTGAAGGAGAAGCCATCTCATGGCACCTCAGCCAGGTAATGGACGGAAAGAGCGATAAAGAATTCCGCCGGGTGGTCTTCCATGAAATCACCGATGAGGCGGTCAAGGAAGCCTTCGCCCATCCCCGCTCCATAGACCTGAACCTGGTCAACGCTCAGCAGGCGCGACGGGTGCTGGACAGGCTGGTCGGCTATAAGCTCAGTCCCCTGCTCTGGCGCAAGGTCAGACGGGGTCTCTCCGCCGGAAGGGTGCAGTCGGTGACGCTCAAGATTATCGTAGACCGCGAGCGTGAGATTGAGAAGTTCGTCCCGGTGGAGTACTGGGTTATCGAAGCCGAGCTGGAGAAGAAGACTGGCAAAGCCAGTCCGTTCCGCGCCACTTTCGCCGGACTGATGGACGGCACGAAGCTGGAGATACACAACCAACTGGAATCGGATAAACTCAAAGCTGAGCTGGAAAAATCCAGTTACAGTGTTGCGCTGGTTACCAAAAAGAAGACCGCCCGCCAACCGGCACCGCCCTTCATCACCAGCACCCTTCAGCAAGAAGCCTGGCGCAAGCTCCACTTCAGTGCCAACAGGACCATGGTTATCGCGCAACAGCTCTATGAAGGTCTGCCGCTCGGTGACGAGGGCAGCGTAGGTCTTATAACCTACATGCGCACCGACTCGGTCCATGTTGCCACCTCCGCCATCGCCGAGACCAGGGACTTCATAAAAGAGAAATACGGCGCGGAGTATCTGCCCGCGAACGCCCGAATGTTCACCAAAACCGCCCGGCTGGCGCAGGAAGCCCACGAGGCGATACGCCCGACGAAGACTCACCGCGAGCCGGCGGCGATAAAGAAATACCTGAACGACGCGCAGTTCAAGCTCTACGACTTAATCTGGAAACGGATGGTCGCCAGCCAGATGTCCGCGGCTTCCCTGGAAAACACCACCGTTGACATCCATGCAAAAGCCGACTCCAGAGCCGGATACCTGTTCAAAGCCACCAGCACAGAGGTCAAGTTCCCCGGCTTCATCATACTGTACTCTGAGGGTAAGGATGAAACCGACAAGGAAGATGGTAAAGCAGCCATTCTGCCGTCGCTGGAAAAGGGTAAGCAACTGAATCTCCTGGGTCTTTACCCGGAACAACGCTTCACCCAGCCGCCGCCCCGCTACACCGAAGCCACGCTGATCAAGACCCTGGAACAGAACGGCATCGGGCGCCCCAGCACCTACGCGCCTACCCTCTCCACTATCCAGGTGCGTGAATACGTTACCAGGCTCAAGGGCAGTTTCAAGCCCACGGAGCTTGGCTTTGTGGTCAATGACCTGCTGGCTGAACACTTCCCCGATATCGTTGATATTGATTTCACCGCCCGCATGGAAGAGAACCTGGATGAGGTCGCCAGAGAGCACCGGAACTGGGTAGACGTGGTCAAAGAGTTCTATAAGCCGTTTGAAAAGACCCTTGAGACAGCCCAGGAGCGGATAGAGAAGGTAACGCTGGTAGAGACCACCACGGAGACCTGCCCCAAGTGCGGCAAGCCGATGGTGGTAAAGGTCGGGCGCTTCGGCAAGTTCCTCGCCTGCTCAGGCTACCCGGAGTGCAAGACCACCAAACCCTTCCAGATCAAGACCGGCGCTAAATGCCCAGAGTGCGGCGGTGAGCTGATAGAGCGCACCTATAAAAAGGGCGGCAAGACGCGCCGCTTCTATGGCTGTAGCAACTACCCAAAGTGCAAGTTCGCCACCATCTTCAGACCGCTTCCACAGCCCTGCCCTAAATGCGCCGGTCTGCTCACTGCAATGAGAGGCAAAATGGCCAAATGCGTCAAGTGCGACTACAAGGGCAAGATAGAAGAGAAGAGCGAGTCCTAGGACCGGGCTGTGCAGTCAGTCTTCAATAGATACATAGACTATCTCGAGGCGGAGCGCCACGCTTCACCCTACACCGTTCGCAACTATAAAACAAACCTGCTGGACTTCTTCCAGTTCCTAAGGATTAAG
>JAUYDO010000148.1 GCA_030691835.1 Dehalococcoidia bacterium
TTCTTAGGGCTTTTTATCTTGACTTCTTCTCTGCCATTGTAGTAGCCGCAGGTAGGACACACGCGGTGAGCCAGCTTGACGCTGTGGCACTGCGGACAGACATTCATAGCTGGCGGTTCGAGTTTGATGTGAGCCCGCCGCTCTCCGGCACGCGCCTTGGCATACTTCCGCTTAGGTAGAGGTCCCATAGATTTATCCTTTCTTCCTTTTACTGACTTTTTTAAGTTCAGCTAATTTGGACCAGCGCTTGTCCACGCCCGGTTGAGGACAGTCGCAGGTTCCCTGATTCAGGTCACGACCACATTGAGCACACAAACCGGCGCACTCCTCGCGGCACAGGGGTTTCATGTGGATATTGACGATTGCGCCCTGTCGTATAGCTTCGGTCAGGTCCAGGATATGGTGCTCATCAATTGTAAAATAGCCCGGCTCCTCGGGCATCTCCACCGGTATACCGCTGAAGACGTCTATTACCGGGAAGAACTCCTCTTCAATGTCAAAGCTCAGCGGGCAATCATATAAACACAGGCAGCGACTGCAGGTCACCTTCACCACAGTACGCAGTTTGCCCTGTACCAGTATACCACGGTTGGTGCGCGTCAGTTTGACATCGCCCTCTACCGGACTGCCGTCGCCTTCCTCCATGATATCAACAGTCTCGCTTACCTTGTAAGCCCTGGTAGAGCCTATTGATTCCTTTAATAACTGGGAAGCGTTTAATAGCATGGATTCCATTTTAAAGCTCGCAACATTAGTTATTATACCCAGAAGCACGTATGGACTGTCAAGGAAGCCACTCCTTTGACGAATTACGGAGTGCTCCTCAAAACCACATTTCCCACTTGACAGCGAGTCCGCGTGCGTTTATTCTAACAGTGTCTATCAATAAACACGCGGCGCTTTTGAGGGGAGGTAAATATGGCAGCCAAGGCGTTTATCCTTATTGAGACAGCGGTTGGTAAAAATAAACAGGTTGTCGAAAGCATAAGGCAGATAAAAGGTGTTATCTCCGTAGACTCCGTAACCGGACCCTACGACGTCATTACGGTCGTGGAAGCCCTGAATTTAAACGACATCGGTGACATCGTCACCCGGAAAATACATCCCATCCCGGGGATAAGCCGCACCGTGACCTGCCTGGCATTGAAGACGGACTGAGACCCTAGCCCTTCTTCCGCAACGCTTCCAACCCGGCCAGGACTTCATCTATGGTTTCCCGGGCAGTAGAAGCACCACTGGTTACGCCGATGCGGCGCTTACCTTTTAACCAGGACGCATCTATATTTTCTGCTGTTTCAATTTGACGCGTGGCGGTGACACTGGCACACAACTCGGTGAGGCGCCTGGTATTGGCGCTGGAGCGCCCACCCACCACCAGCATCAGGTCCACCGTCTTAGCCAGCTCCAGTGAGACAGCCTGCCGTTTCCTTATATCGTGACAGATGGTATCGATGATGCGTATCTCCGCGTCCCGGGTGAGGGCGGACTCCACCAGCTTCCTGACAAAATCGGTAAAGTGCTCCGGAATCTGAGTGGTCTGAGAGAGTACCCCGATACGGCGCGGCAATCCGCCTGATGCGGACCCCAGCGACCCCGCTTCAAGGCTCGCCAGCCCTTTTCCACCAGCCCAGCCCAGGATACCTTTGACCTCAGGGTGCCCGGCATCTCCGTAGATGACAACATAGAAGCCTGATTCCGCCAGCCTGCGCGCGGCTATCTGGGCGCGCCGGACAAAGGGACACGTGGTATCAACTCTGATTAGACCACTGGCTCTTAGCCTGTCTTCCACCTCCGGGCTGACGCCGTGACTGCTTATGGCTACCACTTTACCGCGAATTTGGTCAACGCTTTTGACCACGGTAATCCCGAGCTTCGCCAGTCTCTGCAGCACCTGCTCGTTATGGACTACCGCCCCCAGCGTCTCTACACCGCCGTGCTCGTGAGCCGCCTTCTCCAGTATCTCAATGGCGCGGCGGACACCGTAGCAGAAACCAACCTCTTTTGCCTTCTCTATTACCAGTGTCATGTAAGCTCCTTAACCGCCGTACCTACCGCGGTATCTCTGCGGGAGCAGTCCGGCGATGCGTTTCATTATCATATCAGTGTACCCGGCGACCTCTTCACGTGTAACCCGACTGCCTGACTTCGGTAAGCGGAACGGCTCGCCGATAGTCATGGTCACCCGGGGGCGGTGCAACATCCAGCCAGTACCCCTGATTACCTCCGTGCCGGTGATGCCCACAGGCAGAATGGGTACATCGTTGTGAAGCGCAATCAGCGCTGAACCGTTATAGGCTCGCTCCATGTGCCCGTTCTTGCTGCGTCTGCCCTCAGGGAACATAGCCAGAGCGCCGCCGCACGCCAGCACCCGGTTCGCCAGCCGTATCGCCTTCAGGTCCCGTCTACTCTTATATACCGGAAACGAACCGAATCCGCGCACAAAATAGGCGGGTAGCCATAAGCGGAATAGCTCCTCTTTAGCCATGAACACCACCCGTCGACCAAGCTTGACCCCGA
>JAUYDO010000152.1 GCA_030691835.1 Dehalococcoidia bacterium
AGCGGAGTGCGCTTGGGGATTGGTCACAGCTAATAAAATAGCTGAAAAGTAACCAGACAAAGAATTCATATACCTCCCCAGGCGGGAGGTATTTTATTAGGAGAAGGAAGCCCAGGATGTCCGAGACCGGGAAGAGAGAGACCTTACCCCAGCTTATCAGGCACAACTATGAGAAGTGGGGTCACCAGACAGCCATGTGCATGAAGAAGTTCGGCGTTTGGCAAAAATATAGCTGGGTGGAATACTACCAGCGGGTAAAGTACCTCTCGCTGGGGCTAATCAGCCTGGGACTTCAGCCCGGTGACGTGGTCGCTTTAATCGGAGACAACGAGCCGGAGTGGTTCTGGGGCGAGTTCGCCACGCAGGCGGCTGGAGGCATTCCCACCGGAATCTTCGTTGATTGCATTCCTCCAGAGGTGAAATATATCGCCACGCACTCCGATACTAAATTCGCCATAGTCAACGACCAGGAGCAGACGGATAAATTCCTCACCATCAGAAATGAAATGCCCCTGCTCAAGAAAGTTATCTACTGGGACCCCAAGGGACTCCGCAACTACGACGACCCCTTGCTCATCAGCTTCCACGATGTGGTGAAGCTGGGCATACAGTATGAGGCGGAGCACCCGGGCAAATTCGAACAAAACGTAGACAGGGGCAGGGCGGATGATACCGCCTTTATTTACTATACTTCAGGCACTACGGGTCTGCCCAAGGGCGCTATCCTGACTCACCGGGCACTTATCACCACGGCGCAGGGCTTCGTTAACCGCTATCCGCTTGATGAAAACGATGACCTCATCTCGAACTTCCCTGCCGCCTGGGTTGGCGATAGCTTCTTTGCTACTATACCGCACCTGCTCAGCGGTGCCAGGCTTAATTTCCCGGAGGAGCCGGAGACCATCGCCGCGGACACCAGGGAAGTAGGACCCAATTTCGTCATCTACGGTCCCCGCCAGTGGGAGAGCCTGGTCAGCGATATTCATGTCAGAATGCTCGATGCCAATCCGCTGAAGCGGTTCTGCTACAACCTTTTCATGCCTGTGGGGCATAAAATGGCAGACTTGAGGTTCAGGAATGAGATATCCAGCCCGCTCTGGCGCGCGCTCGATGAAATAGCGTACCTGGCTCTCTTCAGACCGCTCAAGGACAAGCTGGGATTGAGCGAGGTGCGGTTCGCTGTCACCGGAAGCTCGGTGCTCAGCCTGGACACCTTCCGCCTGATTCACGCCATGGGTGTGGAGCTGAGACAGGTCTACGCCAGCACCGAAGCCGGATTCATTTCCTCGCACAGCAAGGGCGAAATTAAGTTTGAAAGCGTGGGCAGACCGGCGCTCGGCACGGAGGTAAGGGTGACCGACGAGGGAGAACTGCTGGTAAGAAGCGACTGTATGTTCAAAGGCTACCACAAGAATCCTCAAAAAACGGCAGAGACTCTCAAAAGCGGCTGGTGCCACACCGCCGACGCGGTAAACATAGACGACGAGGGACACCTGATTTTCCTGGACAGGCTGGAACATATGGGCGAGCTCAGGTCAGGCACCAGGTACGCTCCTCAGTACATCGAGGGCAGGCTGAGATTCAGCCCTTATATCAAAGACGTCATGGTAATCGGCGGAAAGGACAAGGACTTCGTCTCGGCAATCATAAACATAGATTTTATCACGGTGGGGAAATGGGCGGAGCGCAACCGCCTGCCGTACACCACCTTTGTTGACCTCTCCCAGAAGGAGCCAGTAGCCCGGCTGGTGCAAAAGGACCTGAACCGGGTAAACAGCTACCTGCCTGAAGGAGCACGGGTAAGAAAATTCGTTCTCCTGCATAAAGAGTTTGACCCGGACGAAGCCGAGCTGACCCGCACCCGCAAGCTAAGGCGCGAGTTCATGGAGGAGCGCTACCAGGAGCTTATCCGGGCAATCTACAAAGGCGAGAACGAGATTCACGTCAAGGCTCCGGTGACTTACAGGGACGGGAGAAAAGGTATAGTTACCACCACAATAAAAATTTGGGAAGTGCAGAAAGAGGCGAAGTAGTATGTCCGAGCTACTACAGTTCATAATCACGGGGCTGTCCGTGGGCATGGTCTATGCCCTGATTTCGCTGGGTTTCGTGCTGATATGGAAGTCCAGCAGTGTCGCCAACCTGGCGCTGGGGCAACTGGTGCTCGTTTCTTCCTGGTTCACCTACAGCATGCTGGTCCAGGCAGGCTTGCCTCTCTGGCTCGGCTTCCCGGTGGTAATCGTCTTTGCGCTGGCTCTGGGATGGGTTATCGAGAGATTCTCCCTGCGTCCCCTCATCGCCCAACCTATACTATCCCTCATCGCCGTGACGCTGGGCATAGCGTATTTCATCGGCGGCGTGGTCAGCTTCATCTGGCCCTGGAGCGTTGATGCCCTGCCCCGGCTCTTCCCCAAAGAGCCACTGCACATAGGTCTGGCGGTAATATCCCAGGAGTACCTGTGGGTAGCCTGCATATCCCTGGTCGTCTTCGGACTGCTGAGCGCCTTTTATAAGTACCACAGAATGGGCATCGCCATGAGAGCCACCGCCGATGACCAGATGGCGGTGCAGGCGTGCGGCATTCCGGTAACCAGTATCTTCTCCAAAGCCTGGATGTTCGCCAGCGTGGTGGCTGCCATC
Organism: Dehalococcoidia bacterium; assembly: GCA_030691835.1. GTDB lineage: Bacteria > Chloroflexota > Dehalococcoidia > Dehalococcoidales > UBA3254 > JAUYDO01. Next base: position 2,641 of record JAUYDO010000152.1, read on the forward strand.
GGTGGAGTGCTGGTATCCAGCATCGGGGGTATAACCCACGGGCTGGTTGAAACGGGGCTGAAGGCGTTCTCCGTGGTGATACTCGGCGGGCTGAACTCCTTTGCCGGCGCCATCGTCGCCGGGCCGATTATCGGGCTGGCGGAGAGCCTGGGCGGCGGCTATCTCACGCCCTTCCTCTGGGCAGGCATTAAAGACGTTATACCATTTATCATTATAATAATCGTTATAATCATTAAGCCCTATGGCTTATTCGGTGAGACCCGTATAGAGAGGATATAGCATGAATCTGCCCTGTGGCACGCGTAACTACACCTACGCCGAAGACATGGCAATCATAAGGACCCGCACGCAGTGGGTGCTGTTCGTCGGGTTCCTCGTCTTATTGCTCACCAGCCCTCTCTACATGAGCAACTACTGGCTGGGCATAGTCAACCTTATCGCCATCACTGCAATCGCCGCCACAGGGTTGAATATTCTGGTAGGATACTGCGGGCAGTTGTCCATCGGTCACGCCGGATTCATCGCTGTGGGTGCCTATACCTCAGCGATACTCACCGGCAAAATGGGAATTCCTTTCCTGCCCGCCCTGCTGTTCTCCGGCATTATCGCCGGTCTTATCGGGCTGGTCTTCGGCATACCTTCGGTGCGGGTCAAAGGCTTTTATCTTGCAATCACCACCATCGCCGCGCAGTTCATACTGCTGTGGGTAATAAACCACTGGAGCTCCCTGACCGGCGGCTTTAACGGTATGAGCGCACCCTACGCCGCAATCGGCGGTATGGAATTCAGGAGCGAGAAAAGCCAGTTCTATCTGATAATAGGGGTAACCATGCTCTGTGTATTCTTCGCCAAGAACATGGCGCGGACCAGGCTGGGCAGAGCCTTTATCGCCGTAAGGGACAACGACCTGGCGGCGGAGGTAATGGGCGTAAACCTGTTCCACTATAAACTGCTCGCTTTCTTCATCGGCTGTTTCTGGGCAGGCGTTGCCGGCTCCCTGCTCGCCCACTGGACCGGTTCAATTAACGCAGAGAACTTCACCTTCCTGGAGTCAATTCTGTATATCGGCATGATTATCATCGGCGGTCTTGGCACCACGCTGGGACCGATTTTCGGCGCAATTTTCATCCGGCTTCTGGATGTCATGGTAATATACATTACACCGACCCTGCAGAGCGCCTTTCCCACACTGCCCAGTGGCTTCGCCGCGGGCATCGCACCCATGCTCTTCGGTCTTATCATTATCCTGTTCCTGATATTTGAGCCCAGAGGTCTGGCTCATCGCTGGGCACTGTTCAAAGCCGCCTATAGAATCTGGCCATTCTCGTATTAAACCAAGGAGGTCTTCCATGAGCTACTGAACCGGGGGACGATAACCTAAAATACTAAAAGGAGGAGGAAAAATGAAAAGCAAGAAATTCGTCATTCTGGTCACAGCTTTGTGCCTGGTTGCCCTGGTAGCCGTTCTGCCGCTGGCGGGCTGCGGCGCCCAGCCGGCAGCAGGCAGGGAGTTGAAGGTAGGCATGATAACCCCGACTACCGGTCGCGCCGCGGAGAAGGGTGCGCCGGGCGGTCATGCCATCCTGGACGCAATCGATTACATCAATAAAGAGCTTGGCGGCGCCGGCGGCATTCCCATCAAGCTGTTGTGGCGCGACAGCGGCTACGATGCCGCCAAGGTCGTCACCATCGTCAAAGGTCTTATGGACGAGGGCGCCCTGTTTTTCACCACCATGTCATCCTACGAGATGACCGCCTCACTGGAAATCGCCAACCGCGCCGAGTTCCCGGG
>JAUYDO010000157.1 GCA_030691835.1 Dehalococcoidia bacterium
GACTCCCGGAACGACTTCATGGGTTCCGGTGGAACCAGGATTGCCGATGCTCTCAGAAAGGGAACAAAGCTCATCACCATAGACCCGGTATACACCCGTCTGGCACAAAAGTCGCACATCTGGCTACCGGTCAGGACGGGAATGGACATCGCTCTACTGCTAGCCTGGTTGAATATTATTATCAACGAAGACCTTTATGATAAGGAATTCGTAGAGAAATGGACCAACGCTCCCTTCCTGGTGCGCATGGACCAAGGGAAGCTACTGCGGCAAAGTGATATTGAACCCAGGGGTAACCCAAGGAACTTCATGGTCTGGGATATGATGAGTAACGCTCCTCAGGTATGGAACAGCGATGCCGTGTCCTATGAGTTGCCGTTGGTACAGCCGGCACTTACCGGGACATACGAGGTTACCCTGTATAATGGAAAGGTTGTTGAGTGCAAGACGGTATGGCAGTCACTAAAAGAGCATGTCAGGGAATGGACGGCTGATAAAGCGGCTGAGATAACCTGGATTCCGGCGGAGAAAATCAGGGAATCAGCCCGGATGTACGCCACCACCAAGCCAGCATGTATTGAGTGGGGAGTCTCCATGTCCCAATGTACCAGGTCCACATCGGTCAATCAGGCAATTTTACATCTTGAAGCTATTACCGGGAACGCCGATGTACGCGGGGGCAACGCGTTCTGGGAGTTTCCCGGCTTCGGCGATATCGGTGGTGGGGGAAAGAAGAGTCTGGCTCCGGAAGTGGAAGAGAAGCGCATTACCGGCGGCTTCCCCTTCAGCGCCGAAGCAGAGTTGACACCCATGCCTTCAGCTTATCAACCGGCGGTGTGGAGAGCGATGGTCACCGGAAAGCCGTATCCCATCAAAGCACTTTTTGCCGCTGACAGCAATCCCCTTCTGGGTCATGAGCGGGGAAACAACTATGTCATCCAGGCACTGAGAGATAAACTGGAGTTTATAGTCTGGACCGATATAACTATGACGCCTTCAAACCAGTATGCAGACCTCATGCTTCCGGTTACCACGCCATTTGAGAGGGACTGGCTTAGCAATAGTCCTGAAGTAGGTGTTTTTGCCGGTCAGAAAGTCATAGAGCCGGTGGGCGAGTGCATGAGCGAGTTTTACATCTACCGGGAGCTGTGCCGGAGGATGGGGGGTGCCGATGTCTGGCCCTGGAAAACTGAGGAGGACTTCTGCAACTGGCAGCTACAAGGGATGGGCATCACTTTCAGAGAACTGACCAAGACCTGCTTTACCCCTGCCCCCGAGGTGTGGAAAAAATACGAAAAGGGCAAGCTGCGCAAAGACGGCAAGCCCGGGTTTAACACACCATCGGGGAAGTGTGAGCTCTGGGCATCTGTCATGGAGAAGTTTAACCTGAACCCTATACCGACTTTCGGCTGGCCCAAGGAGTGCTATGAAACCACGCCTGAAATTGCCAGGGAGTATCCGATAATATTGATGACCGGCTCGCGTGAACTGAACTATCCCTTCTTCCATAGCCAGTACCACCAGGTGCCCCGCTTGAGGGAGATGCTGCCGTTCCCCATGATGCTGATTAACCCGAAGCTGGCGGACGAGCTGGGCATCAAACATCGTGATTGGGCATGGGTCCAAACCAAAAACGGAAGGTCGAGGTTTAAAGCTGAAGTGACTGAAAGGATTCATCCCAAGATGGTATCGGTTCCCCATTCCTGGTGGTATCCGGAGTTGCCGGGTCCCGAATACGGGGTATGGGAATCCAATGCCAACATCCTCGTAGACCCGTTTTATGGTGCCGACCCAGCCACCGGGACCACCGAGCTAAGAGGTCTATTGTGCAAGGTTTACAGAGCTGAGGGACCACCTCCCGGCGTAACAGACCCGGATTTCCCAGAGCAAGGAGGTGCGTAAATGTCTAAACAGTATGGAATACTGGTTGACGTGGCTTACTGTTTTGGTTGTGGCGTATGCGTTATCGCCTGCAAACAGGAGAACAACCTTCCGCCATATGCCGATGACAAACCTGGCACAATAGGAACATCATGGAACCAGGTACTGCAGATTTCTGAGGGTGTCTATCCCGACGTGTCAGTACATCCCTTCCCTCTTCATTGCGTACATTGTGAGAATCCACCCTGTGCGATAGCTTGTCCTAAAGACGCTATAAACAGGAGCGAAGACGGCATCGTGCTTATCTCCAGGGGGAAGTGCAATGTCTGCGTGGACCAGCCCGGAGGCGTCAAAAAGTGTATACCCGAGTGTCCCTATGGAGCCATCCAGTTCAGCGAGGAAAAGGGCGCTGTTGAGGCATGTACTTTATGCGCCCACCGCAGGGGCACCGGAGATGAGCGGGAACCTGCTTGCGTGCGCGCCTGCATCGGCAGGTGTCTGACCTTTGGCGATTTAAACGACCCTGACAGCAAGATATCCCGGAAAATAAGGGAGGCAGGCAAAGAGGTATACGTTCTCAAGCCAGACAACGGCACCAACCCTTCTATCAGATATATCAAGCCACCGGGTGTCAGTCTGGAGAAAATAGCTAATCTTGCCAAAGCGGTGGTCATGTACGGGTACAAGAAACAGCCACACGTGTAAACGCCGACTCATGAAAGGTCTGGCTTATCTTTCTGATGCACCCTCTTTCGTACAGGAACGGAGGGTGCATCCCGTATTCCAGGGATAAAGCGTGCTTTTGATAGTTCTTTCCAATATAATGAGGTAGCACAGTAGGTTAGAAAAAGCGAATAATTGTGTCAAAACAAGAGACAGCGCCTGACTCCTGTCTCATAGAGACTACGGATGAGAAATTCAATCGGCTGGGCAGAATCAGACGGCGCCCGTGCCAGACGTCATATTGGAGGTATGTATGGACTTTTCATTAACTGAAGACCAGAAAATGCTCAAAACGATGGTGCAGGAGTTTGCCCAGCGTGAGCTTCTCCCCGTAGCCAGGGAGGATGACCGGAATGGATACTACCGTCCCGAGATTATAAAGAAGATGGCTGGCCTGGGACTGGTAGCTGACATGCTGCCGCAAGAGTATGGCGGTTCATCCTTGAGCAACACTTCCCACGCTATCATCGTAGAGGAGATTGGTCGAGTTAATTTTGCCTATGTGGTCAGCGTCTTCATGGTACAGTTGTGCCTGGTTGAATTGAGTCTACTGAGGTGGGGCACAAAAGAGCAGAAAGACAGGTATCTGTCTCGTCTCGCGGCGGGAGAGCTTCTGGGCTGTTTTGGAGCGGTAGAACCCAATGTGGGCAGTGATGCCGGCGCGGTAGAAACAACCGCCTCGCTCGATAAGGACGGGTGGGTCCTGAATGGCACCAAAACCTGGATTACCAATGCCAGTATCGCTGACATAGCGATTATCCTCGCCAAAACCGAAAAAAGCGAAGGGAAAGGGGGAATAACCACCTTCCTTATTGACACAAAAACGCCGGGTTTCAGTGCGCGGGAAATCAAGGGGAAACTGGGTATTCGCGCTACCAATACCGCTGAGGTGTTTCTGGACAACTGCCGGTTGCCCCGGGAAAATGTGCTGGGCGAGGTCGGACATGGTCTTAAAGTAGCGCTGTCAGCGATAGACAACGCTCGTTTCACCATGGCGGCCGGCTGTGTCGGCATTGCTCAAGCCTGTATCGACGCCAGCGTCAAATATGCTCAAGCCAGGCGTCAATTTAATCGGTATATCGGGCAATTCCAGCTAATCCAGGAGATGATTGCCGACACGATTGTAGAAACTGAAGCCGCCAGGCACCTGGTCTACAGGGTTGGCTACCTCAGAGACAATGGACTACCCTACTCCAGAGAGACCGCTATAGCCAAGTACTATGCCTCTAAAGTAGCCATGCAAGCCGCAGACAGAGCTATCCAGGTTCATGGCGGATATAGTTATAGCGACGAATTTCCGGTGGAGCGCTACTACCGTGATGCCCGGGTTGCCCCTTTGTTCGCGGGCACCAACGAGATACAGAAACTAATTATTGCCCAGCATGCTCTGGGGCTTAATGCCGTTACCTAGTTACCAGCAGGTCCAACCGCCATCATGAGCGATTATCTGCCCTGTCACAAAACTTGCGCTATCCGAGGCAAGATAAAGCAGTAAACCCTTGAGCTCCCGCGGGTAACCCCTGCGCCGCATCGGTGTTCTATCAACAATCAATTGCTCAAATACTCTCTTTTCTTCTTCACTCCTTTTGACGCCTGCGTCCACCGAAAGCCTTGTCCCGCCGTGCCACCCCGGAGCGATGCAGTTGACCCGGATGCCATATCTTCCGTATTCC
>JAUYDO010000191.1 GCA_030691835.1 Dehalococcoidia bacterium
AATTAGTATTAATTTGGCTACCTGCATAAACAGCTCCCCGGTAAAGACTAGAGCAGTCGCCACCATTATTCCACTTAATAATACCGATAAAAATCCACAAATAAAAGCCAAAGTTAGAGCAAAAAAATTATTTTTACCCTTAATGCCTCGATTAATGAGATAAAAACAGATGATAGCTGGGAAGGCCATATTAAAAGTATTTACCCCCAGAGTAGTAAGCCCCCCAAACTGAAAAAGTATAGCTTGAAAAGCAAGAGCCACTAATATCGCTGGGAAAGCTGCCCAACCTAACAATAGCCCTATAATTCCATTTAGAATTAAATGTACACTTGATGGACCAATAGGGACATGGATTAAGGAAGCCACAAAAAAAACAGAGGAAAGAATAGCTACTTTAGGCATTTGCTTATAAGCCATCTTTTTTAAACCATAGCCTACTGCTGTAGCAGCCAAGCTTGCCCCCGCAACTAATACTGGCGCAGATAATATACCTTCTGAAATATGCATAAATTTTTCCTCCGAATAATTCATTCTAGATTATAAGTTTTGACCCAGAGAACTGCTCCGATTTCTACCGATTTTTCTTCTTCCTCATATTTTATCTTCTCTCTATCCTCATTGAGGGCAGCAAATCCCCACCATCCTGCTTTGGGCATAGCATAAGTAAATACACCATTCTGATCGGCTTTTATTACCTGGGTAATCATAGGGTCAGCAGGGCATTTAATCTGGCCATCCTGATTGTAATATTCCACCTCTACTTCAGCAAAAGGAACCGCTTCTCCCTCTACTTTTACTATCCCTTGAAAGACATTACCTGTCCAGAGACCATAGGGTCTAGTTAAGGGAATTATCTCTGTTTTTAAACCTACTTCTTCATCCCAACCTACTTCTAGGCCCAGAGCATTTACAATCACTTTAGTATAGTGAATAATAAAACAGTCTTCCGCTGGTTCCCAATAGGGTTGAGGCTCTACATAAAAGATGTGGTCACCCGGACGTTTTATCTGGTAATTAGCCTCCCAAGTAGTACCATCATTAATCTTCTTCTCCTGGAGTGTATTTAGCAAATCAATTTTCTTCTCTTGTACTTTAACCCCAAATTGCACTGGTTTAGCCATATTCATATAATCCCCTTCCATGGGGTGAATAAATTGTACTGTTAAAGCAATATTTTTACTATCTTCTTGGGTGATCATATCATCTGAAGGGATTATCATTCCAAAATGGGCACT